>CANAZK010000041.1 GCA_947366105.1 uncultured Lachnospiraceae bacterium
ATCCTTTCAGCCAGTCTCCGATTGTAAACGTAAAGAAGAATACAAGTGCCATAATGCCCAGGAAAATCGGAAGTCCCCACATTTTATGGGTGAGGTAAGAGTCGATTTTGTCTGTGCGCGCTTCCTTCTCCGTTTTATTTACAAGAACTTCTCCAATGATTTCTTCAATAAAATTATATTTCTGATTGATAATTTCCTTCTCATAGCTTTGGGATACAATGCCGCTTAAATCCAAGGGATGGCGCTGCATGACAGTTTCATCCTTTTCAAGAAATTTAATAGCGTGCCAACGTTCTAAGCCGGCTTCAGAATAATGCGTGTTGAATGTATCCTGAATCTGATCGATTTTATCTTCAATATCATCTGAATAAACCATTGCATATTCATGATGATGGTTATGATGATGTTTGGACTTTATATCATGATGATGATGGATAAGTCTGCTTTGTCTGGCATAATCTTTGTGGTGCGCGATGGCATGAAGGAGAATCGAAAGTCCTGTTCTTTTTCGGGCAGACACAGGAATTACAGGAATTCCAAGCATTTCCGGGAGACGGTGCAGGTCGATTTCCATTCCCCGTTCTTCAACAATATCCATCATGTTCAATGCCAGAATGACCGGTTTGCCAAGCTCAATAAGCTGTAAGGTCAGATAAAGGCTGCGTTCGAGGGAAGAAGCGTCTGCAACATCCACAATGACGTCCACTTCATCGCTTAATATGCATTCTCTGGAAACCTTTTCTTCCATAGTATAAGAAGTAAGGCTGTAAATACCCGGAAGGTCAATTAGCTTGAATTTCTGATTTTCATATGAAGCGGCGCCTTCCTTTTTCTCAACGGTTACGCCCGGCCAGTTGGCAACCTTTAGATTGGCGCCGGTAAAAGCATTAAATAAAGTTGTTTTTCCGCAATTGGGATTTCCAATGAATCCGACGTTAATTGTACTGTTCATTTTTCACCTCCGTTACTGTGATATGTTCTGCAATACGCTTTCCGACTGCAAAACGCGTACCGCGGAATTTGATGGTCAAAGCTCCTTTTTTCCGGTTATTCAAGACAGTCACAATGGTTCCCTCGGTCAGACCGAGCGCTTTCAGCCGGAGTTCTAACTGCAGTTCCAAATCAATGGCTTCCACTTTATACGTGTGGCTGTCTGTTCCCTGCTTTAAATGCATGATATTCCTCCTGAAAATTATGTAAATGTAATTGATAATTATTATCTATTAGCATTATAAATCGGTTATACCGAAAACTCAAGAAAATTTTACTGATATTGAGGGATTCAATTGCCGCAAAAGTTACAGTTCACACGCGCCATTCGCAAAATTGGGGATATTTGGTTGGCAAGGAATAAAGGGGCATGATATAATAATAGAAAATCAGGGTGTCAAAAGCAAAAATATAAATGAGAGGTAAATTATGAGGGAAGATTACATGCCGAAACTAATTACGGCGCTTAAGGGTTATTCAAAGGAGCAGTTTATGAAGGACATGACTGCGGGCGTGATTGTAGCGATTATTGCGCTGCCGCTGTCCATTGCGCTGGCGCTGGCGTCGGGCGTAGGTCCTGAGCAAGGTATCTATACGGCGATCGTGGCAGGATTTGTCATCTCCATGCTGGGCGGAAGCCGTGTACAGATATCAGGTCCAACTGCTGCATTTGCAACCATCGTAGCGGGAATCGCGGTAACGATAGTCATAGGTCAATTGAAGGATTTTTTCGGGCTTACTTTTAAGAATAGTCCGATTGAAACGATGGAAAAACTAGAAGAATGCTTTGCGTCGTTTGATACTTTAAATATGACGGCTCTGTTAATTGGAATTCTTGCATTAACAATTCAAATTATGTGGCCGAAAATCAACGCCAAGATTCCGTCGTCGTTGATTGCGGTCGTTGTAACGGCGGCGGTTGTAAAGCTGGCGGATCTTGAGGTGAATACAATCGGAAGCCTGTATGAGATTTCTAATAAACTTCCAATGCCGCAGCTTCCGGTATTTGACATGGAACTGGTGAAAAATGTGTTGCCGGATGCATTTACCATTGCAATTTTGGCGGCAATTGAGTCACTTTTGTCGTGTGTGGTTGCGGACGGAATGATTGGGGACAGGCATAATCCAAACGTTGAGCTTGCCGCTCAGGGGGCCGGAAATATTGCGTCTGCATTGTTCGGGGGCATACCGGCAACGGGGGCGATTGCAAGAACGGCGGCAAATATTAAAAACGGAGGACGAAGTCCGGTATCAGGAATGGTGCATTCCGTTGTGCTTGTGCTGATTTTGGTAATCCTTATGCCGTATGCCGCACTGATTCCAATGCCGGCGATTGCGGCAATTCTGTTTATTGTTGCTTATAATATGTGCGGGTGGAGAGAGTTTGCGGATCTTGTGAAGACGTCCCCGAAAAGCGATATTGTGGTTCTTGTTATTACATTTGTGCTTACGGTGGTGTTTGACCTTGTGGTTGCCATTGAGTTTGGTCTTGTACTGGCAGCAGTTTTATTCTTAAAGAGAATGGCGGACGTTGCCGGGGTTAGGAGCTGGACATATGTGGAGGAGGCGAAGGACGGGCTGCGCGTTGTGCCGAAGGGAACGCTTGTGTATGAAATTGAAGGTCCGATGTTTTTTGCGGTTGCGGATCAGTTTCTGCAGGTGTCTATGGATAAGGATACGAAAGCGGTAATTATGCGTATGCGTTCTGTGCCGGCAATGGACGTGTCGGCGCTTCGCAAGCTTCAGGAAGTGCAGAAAGCATGCCGCAAACATAATGTTACACTGATATTCTCCCATGTGACGGAGCAGCCGCTGAAAATGATGGAAAAAGCGGGATTCGTAGAAACAGTGGGAAGACACAATTTTTGTGAGAATATTGATGAAGCGATGGTGAGAGCAGAAAGGATCTGCGGCAGAGAAAGATAGGAAGAAGATAGAAAAAGTGATAGAAGAAAGGGCAGGCTGTATTGGACTTTAAAAAAGTACAATACAGCCTGCCTTTTATAGCATCTTAAGAATTAGTGGAAAAATCTTCAAAAAGTCTTAATAAAGCTGTTAAAAAGCCTTAAATTCAACTTGATATAATGGGAACATGAAAGAACGGAGGAAGGAAGATGAGTAAAGAAACTACAAGACGATTATTAAATATTGTAACGGCGGCAAGTCTTATCATTGTCATCGGACTTACCATATACGGAATGAAGACGGGACTTCTGACAGACAGGGACAAGCTTGAGATGCTCGTGAAGAAAAGCGGAATATGGGGGCCGGCATTTTTCGTTCTTATCCAAATGGTACAGGTAGTCATCCCGATTATCCCGGGAGGAATCACATGCGGCGCGGGAGTTGTCATATTCGGACCGTGGTACGGTCTTCTCTACAATTACATTGGCATAACGGCAGGTTCGCTTATTAATTTCTACTTAGCAAGGCGGTATGGAAAATGCTTTGTAAAATATTTTGTGAAAGATGAAACCTATGACAAGTATATTGGCTGGCTTGATAAGGGGAAGAAATTTGACACATTTTTCGCTTTGGCAATCTTCTTTCCGTGCGCGCCGGATGATGCGCTCTGCTTAATAGCAGGACTTACAAAGATGACGTGGAAACGGTTTACGGCGATTATCCTGCTTGGGAAACCGGCTTCCATCGCAATGTACAGTTTGGCGCTGGTATATGCGGGGACATGGCTGCAGAGAATATTTGGACTTTTAACTTAGAGGAATTACAGGAGGGACAGGACATGAAGATACTTATTACGACAGATTTATTCAAACCGACGATCAACGGAGTTGTTACATCCGTTTTAAATTTAGAAAAAGAATTAACAGAGCAGGGACATGAGGTAAAGATTCTTACTGTTTCCCCAGACAGTACTTCATACATAGAAGGAAACGTTTATTATGTAAAATCTATGCCGTCACATATTTATCCGGAGGTCAGAGTACCGTTTTCAAGGGCAAACGACATGGTAAAGGAACTCATTGATTGGGAACCGGATGTAGTTCACAGCCAGTGTGAATTCTTCAGCTTTGGATTCGCGAAAAGGATTGCGGCAGGAGCGGGAGCAGCCCTTGTCCATACTTATCATACTTTGTATGAACAGTATACAGAGTACATTCCCCTTGGAAAGCGCCTCGGCAGGACGGCGCTTGCAAAGTGGATGAAGGCAAGGCTTAAGAGTGTAGATACGATTATTGCGCCGACAAAGAAAGTGGAAAATGTGCTGATGGAATATGGAATGCTGCAGAATATGGAAATTATTCCCACGGGAATTAATCTTGAGAAATTCAATTATGAGGTTCCGGTGGAGGAAGTGGAAGCATTAAAGAAGCAGTATGCTGTTGAGAAGGAAGATAAAGTGTTGCTGAGTCTTGGAAGACTTGGATTTGAGAAGCGGATTGATGAGCTTCTTTATGGAATGAAAGAGATTGTAAAGACGGAAAAGCATGTGAAGCTTCTTATTGTTGGAGGCGGTCCGGCAAGAGAAAGTCTTGAAGCGCTTACGGACGAGCTTGATTTAAGAGCGTATGTGAGATTTGCAGGAATGGCAGATCCGGAGGACGTGAAAAAATACTATCAGTTAGGGGATGTATTTGTGTGTGCGTCCACAAGTGAAACGCAAGGGCTTACTTATATAGAAGCGGCGGCAAGCGGCCTTCCGCTTATCTGCAGAAAGGATCCCTGCCTTCACGGCGTGCTGGAGGAGGGTGGAAACGGTCATTCTTACAATGACATTTACCGTTTTGCTAAATATGTGCGAGAGTACGCAAACGATGACGAGCAGCTGGTAAGAGCGGGAGAGCACAGCCGCAGGATAGCGGCAGATTACGGAACGGATATATTCGGAAAGAGGGCTTTGGCGGTTTATAAAACAGCGGTATGGGAAGGGGTATTTGATTATGAAGGTATTACTGTATGCGAAAAATCAGCAAGTCGTATCTAAAAGCGGCGTTGGAAGAGCCATGGCAATGCAGAAGGAAGCTCTTCTTAAGAACGGAGTGGAGGTAACGGAGAATCCACTTGAAGATTATGACGTAGTACATATTAACACGATCTTCCCAAGTGATTATCTGATGGCGAAGAAAGCAAAGAAGAAGGGGAAAAAAGTTATCTATCATGCACATTCTACAAAAGAGGATTTTGAAAATTCGTTTATAGGGTCTAATCTAATCGCGCCTTTTTTCAAACGGTGGATTATGAAATGTTATCAAACAGGGGACTTGATTCTGACTCCGACGAACTATTCCAAGAAACTTCTGAAAGGATATGGAATTACTGAGCCGATCGAAGCGATTTCAAATGGAGTGGACACGGATTTATTTTATAAAAATGTACTTGCGAGGGGTGATTTCCGAAAGAAATATGGATTGAAATCCACAGACAAAGTGGTAATGGCAGTGGGGCTTTATTTTGAGCGGAAGGGAATTCTTGATTTTGTGGAGCTGGCAGAACAGATGCCGGAATATAAATTTATATGGTTTGGATATACGCCTGATATACAGATTCCGGCTAAGGTAAGAAGAGCGGTACATGCGAAATTACCGAATTTAATATTTGCCGGCTATGTACCGAAGGAAGAGCTGAGATGTGCATACAGCAGCTGCGACTTATTCTTTTTTCCGTCTTATGAGGAAACGGAAGGGATTGTCGTATTGGAAGCGCTGTCTGCGGAAATACCGGTACTTCTTAGGGACATTCCGGTGTATGAGGACTGGCTTCAGGACGGAAAGGATGTTTACAAGGGAAATAATAAGGAACAATTTCGCAGACTGATTCGTGATATTTTAGAAAAACGTGTTCCGGTTCTTGCTTGGAACGGAAGAGAGAGAGCGGTTGAAAGAGACGTGCGGAAGCAGGCGGAGAAATTAAACCGGTATTATGAGAAACTTGTAAAATGTTAATATCGTATCTTGTTATATGATTTTCAAATATGGTACAATAGCATGAAGATTGCATATTGTGCCATATTTTTATGGAATAGGAAATTCCTTTGGAATCCTATTCCATAAAAACACACTTCGTGTGAAGATGCGCAGCTCGCGGCGAGGAGTTTATTGCTTTGCAACCGCTCGCGCGCGGAGAATGTGCAATGCACATTCTTTTTTATATCATAGGAATTCCTTTGGCGCTGTGCGACAGAGTAAATTTACAAGGAGGATATAACAATGGGGATGACGATGACGCAGAAGATACTGGCGGCTCATGCGGGACTTGATTCCGTAACGGCAGGGCAGCTTATCGAAGCGAAGCTTGATGTTGTTATGGCTAATGATATTACGGGTCCTATGGCGGTGCCTGTATTCAATCAGATGGCGGACAAAGTGTTTGATAAGGATAAGGTTGTATTAGTGCCGGATCATTTTACGCCGAACAAGGATATCAAATCGGCGGAAAATTCAAAATCTATCCGTGAGTTTTCAAAGTGTCAGTGCCTGAAGCATTATTTTGAAATAGGACAGATGGGGATTGAGCATGCGATTCTTCCGGAGAAAGGGATTGTTGCAGCCGGTGAATGTATTATTGGCGCCGATTCGCACACATGTACATACGGAGCTTTGGGCGCATTTTCAACAGGCGTTGGAACAACAGATATTGCAACGGGTATGGCAACCGGTGAATTATGGTTTAAGGTGCCAAGCGCCATTAAGTTTGTTTTAACAGGAAAACCTGGCAGATTCGTAAGCGGCAAGGACATTATTTTACATATTATCGGACGTATCGGCGTGGACGGTGCGTTATATAAATCAATGGAATTCGTCGGAGACGGTATTTCAAACCTTTCTATGGACGACCGTTTTACAATGGCTAATATGGCTATCGAGGCCGGAGCTAAGAACGGTATCTTTCCGGTGGATGAGAAAACGGAGCAGTATTTGAAGGAGCATTCCAATAAGGAATACAAGGTTTACACGGCTGATGAAGACGCGGAGTATGACGAGGTAGTGGAAGTGGATTTATCCAAGGTCCGTCCGACAGTTGCTTTCCCTCATCTTCCGGGTAATGCAAAGACCATTGATCAGGTGGAGGCTATGGAGCCAATCAAGATTGATCAGGTTGTTATCGGTTCCTGTACAAACGGCAGGATGGAAGATATGAGAAGAGCGGCGGCGGTTCTTAAGGGACACAAGGTTCATCCGGATGTGCGTGTGATGGTAATTCCGGCGACACAGAAGATTTACTTACAGTGCATCGAAGAGGGGCTTGTTACAACATTTATCGAGTCAGGCTGCACATTTAACACACCAAGCTGCGGTCCTTGCATGGGAGGACATATGGGGGTCATGGCGGCCGGGGAGAAATGTGTTTCTACCACAAACCGTAACTTTGTAGGGCGTATGGGGCATGTGGATTCTCTGATTTATCTTGCTTCACCGGAGACGGCGGCAGCAAGCGCAATCGCAGGATACATTGCAAACCCGGAGAAAGCAGGTGACAAATAATGAAGGCGTTAGGACATGTATTTAAATATGGAGATAACGTGGATACAGACGTTATAATTCCGGCAAGATATCTGAATTCCTTTGATGGTAAAGAGTTGGCAAGCCATGCAATGGTGGATATTGACCCTGAGTTTGCCAAGAAGGTTCAGCCGGGCGACTTAATTGTTGCAAATAAGAATTTTGGCTGCGGTTCTTCGAGGGAACACGCGCCGTTATGCTTAAAAGAAGCAGGCGTAAGCTGCGTAATCGCAGAAACCTTCGCTAGAATTTTCTACCGCAATGCAATCAATATCGGACTACCGATTATTGAGTGTCCTGAGGCGGCAAAGGGAATTGAAGCCGGAGACGAGGTTTTAGTGGATTTTGACAACGGCAAGATTTACAACCGTACAAAGGGCACGGAATTTCAGGGGCAGCCGTTCCCGGAATTTATGCAGAAATTAATCGCCGCCGGCGGACTTGTAAATTATACTAATAATAAAAGAAAATAAATGTGAAAGAGCAGAGCCTGTAAATATACAGGCTCTGCGCAGACTGCGGATAACGGGAGGGCATGTAATGTTATTATTATCTAAAGAAGACATTAAACAAGTATTTACAATGAAAGAAGCGGTAGAAGCAGATAAGGAGGCATTTACACTCTTTTCAAAGGGGAAGAGCGTGGTGCCTCTTCGTACAAATATAAGCGCGCCGAAACATGGCGGTGCATTTTTATTCATGCCGTCTTATGTAGAGGAGATGGAATGCGCGGCAATCAAGATTGTAAATGTATTTCCAAAAAACATTGATAAGGGAATTCCTTCCACACCGGCGCAGGTATTATTGATTGACGGTACAACCGGCGTTGTGGTTTCGGTGCTTGACGGAACTTATGTAACGCAGCTCCGCACCGGAGCGGCGTCTGGAGCGGCGTTTGACGTGCTGGCAAGGAAAGACGCGAAAAAAGGGGCGTTGATAGGCACAGGTGGGCAGGCGGCGGCACAGCTTGAAGCGATGATGGCAGTCCGCAGCCTGGATGAGGTGAAGGTATTTGACTTGAGCGAGGAGCGTCTGAACGCATTCGTGGCGCAGATGAATATGGAACTTGCTTCTTATGGAACGAAAGTGACCGCAGCAAAAAGTTCTGATGAGGCAATTGCTGATGCGGATCTTGTGACAGCCGTTACGCCGTCCACAAAACCGGTATTTGACGGTTCTAAGATTAAGGAGGGGGCAACGGTAAGCTGCGTCGGTTCATACCAGCCTCATATGCAGGAAATGGATCCGGTGATTCTTACAAGAGCATCAAAGATTTATTTCGATTCTGAGGAGGCTGTTTTGTCGGAGGCGGGAGACATTCTGATTCCGCTTGCAGACGGAACCATTACGAAAGAGGATTTCACAGGAGACTTGGGTGATGTTCTTTTGGGAAAGATTGCGGGAAGAGAGAATGATAAAGAAATCATAGTATTTAAAACGGTCGGAATCGGAACCCAGGATTTGGTGACTGCGAAAAAGATTTATGATAAAGCGTTGGCAAAAGGCGTTGGAACGGTTTGGAACTAAGCCGGCAGATGAGAATGACTGACAGGGAGGGAATGGAAATGGGATTGGAATACTGGAACGGGCCGGAGGCGGCGCACAGGCGGGTTATGATGAAAGCGGCGGGATATTCGGATGAAGATATTAGAAAGAAGCCGCATATCGGAGTGCCGAATTCATTTATGGAGGGCTCACCGGGAAGTGCACATTTAAGACAGATTGCAGAGGCGGTTAAGCAGGGAATATGGGAAGCCGGCGGAGTGCCGGTAGAGTTCGGAATTCCGGCCACCTGCGGAAATATTGCAAATGGTGCGGAGGAATTAAAATACGAGCAGGTAGGAAGAGACATTGTTGCCATGTCGGTAGAGTTCGTAACAAGAGTACATAATTTTGACGGTTTGGTCATGATAGCATCCTGCGACAATATCATTGCAGGATGCTATCTTGCGGCGGCTAGGCTTGACGTTCCTTCTATGGTAGTAACAGGTGGTTCTATGCAGCCGGGACAGCATTGCGGCAAGGCAATTGTAGAGGCGGATCTTGATGTGGCAAGATTCTCAGGCGCAGGCGAGGATTATTTAGACGAGTTGGAAGAGGTAGTATGTCCGTCGTTTGGTGCATGTCCGTCTATGGGAACAGCGAATACCATGCAGATGTTAGGCGAGGTATTCAACCTTGTTATGCCGGGGACTGCTACCGTTCCGGCTTCCGACAACAAGAAACTCAGACAGGCGAGAGCGGCGGGGAAATATGCGGTAGAGCTTGTGAAATCAGGAAGAAAGCCGTCTGATTTAATTACGAAGGAAGTACTTCTCAATTCCATTATGTTTGATATGGCAGTGGCAGGCTCCACAAATGCGGTGCTTCATATTCTTACGATGGCATATGAGCTTGGAATTGACATTACGCTGGAGGATTTTGAAAAATATGCCAAGGAGATTCCTTGTATCAATGCAGTAATTCCAAGCGGACCGTATACGGTGGTTGACTTTCACTATGCCGGCGGCGTGCCGAATGTATTGAAAATGCTGGAGAGTAAACTCTATAAAGATGTGCCTATGATGACGGGAATCAAACTTGGAGATTTCTTGAGCAAGCTGGAGGCGAGACCAAACGAGGTTATTCACAGCCTTGAGAAACCGTTGTTCAAAGAGCCGGGGCTTAAGGTTCTGCGTGGAAATATTGCGCCTAACGGAGCTATCGTAAGACCGACAGGCGTGCCGGATTCTGTGAAATATATCAAGGGAAAGGCGAAAGTATTCGATGGAGACAGAGCGGCGTTCGAGGCAATTGAGGCGGGAAAGATTGTGCCGGGGGATATCATTGTTATTCGTTACGAGGGATGCAAGGGCGCGCCGGGAATGAAGGAGCTGATGCTCAGCATCGACGCGTTGATCGGACTTGGATTACATACAAGCGTGGGCTTGATTACGGATGCAAGGTTTTCCGGATTTAATTATGGCGCCATTGTGGGACATGTTTCGCCGGAGGCATATGACGGCGGCGTAATCGCGCTTGTAGAAGAGGGCGATGAGATAATTCTTGATACGATTAAGGGAGAGGCGACTCTTTGCGTATCGGATGAGGAACTGAGGGCACGAAGGGAAAAATGGGTATGCCCGCCGCTGAAAGAGCAAAAAGGCTGTCTTAATTTATTTGCCAGAAACTGCCGGCCGGCAGAAGAAGGTGGAGCAATGCAGCCGTGGTAGGCGGCCGGCGGTGTATTATCAATAAAAATGAATAGGAAAGAAGGTGGCGGGGAAATGAATTTGTTATATAAGAGCACGAGAAGCAATGAAAAGACAGCAACAGCTTCGGAGGCAATTTTGAAAGGGCTTGCAGATGACGGCGGACTCTTTGTGCCGACGGAGATTCCGAAGCTGGATATTTCAATGGAAGAATTGAAGGATATGACATATCAGGAGACAGCGTATGCAGTCATGAAACAGTTTTTGACGGACTTTACGGAAACAGAGCTGAAATCATGTATTGCAGAGGCATATGACGACAAGTTTGACACCGGCGAGATAGCGCCGCTGGTAAAGGCGGGGGAAAATTATTATCTTGAATTATTTCACGGCGCGACTATCGCGTTTAAGGACATGGCGTTGTCAATCCTGCCTCATCTGCTGTCAGTGTCGGCAAAGAAAAATAATGTTGAGAATGAGATTGTTATTCTCACGGCAACTTCCGGCGATACAGGAAAGGCAGCGCTTGCAGGATTTGCAGATGTGGAAAGAACAAGGATTATAGTATTTTATCCGAAAGACGGCGTGAGCGAAGTACAAAAGCTTCAAATGGTGACGCAGAAAGGAAATAATACGTCTGTTATTGCCGTTCAAGGCAATTTTGATAATGCCCAAAGCGGCGTTAAGGCAATGTTCGAGAACAAAGAACTGGCAGAACAAATGAAAAACAACGGATTTCAGTTTTCATCGGCTAATTCAATCAATATAGGACGTCTTGTTCCGCAGATCGTGTATTATGTATACGCCTATGCCAAACTTCTTAAGAATGAGGAGATTGCGGAGGGCGAGGAGATTAACGTGACGGTGCCTTCCGGAAATTTCGGAAATATCCTTGCCGCATATTATGCGAAAAAGATGGGACTGCCGATTGGTAAGTTAATCTGTGCATCTAATGAAAATAAAGTGCTGTTTGATTTTTTTGAGACTGGTACATACGATAAGAAACGGGAATTTATTTTGACAACGTCGCCGTCAATGGATATTTTGATTTCCAGTAATTTGGAGCGTCTTCTATATATGGCGTCAGGACAGAATGCAGACAGGACGGCAGAGCTGATGAACGCTTTGAAAAGACAAGGGGCATATGAAATTGATGAAAGTATGAGGGAAGCGCTTGCAGATTTTGAGGCGGGATATGCGTCGGAAGCCGAGGTCAGGGAGACTATTAGGAGTCTGTATGAAAGCACGGGATATCTGATTGATCCCCATACAGCAGTGGCGTCCGCCGTCTGCAGCCGTTATAAGAGAGCGCATAAAGATGCAAATAAAACGGTGATTGTATCAACGGCAAGTCCATATAAGTTTATGGGAAACGTCATGACTGCTGTTGACGGAAAATACGCGGGAAAAGAGGAGCTTCTTCTTGCGGATGAATTAGAGAAAATCTCCGGGGTGGAAATCCCCGCCGCCATCAGGGAAATCATGCAGGCGGACATTTTGCACAGAGCGGAGTGCAGTGTGGATAAAATGGAAGAAACAGTAAAGCAATTGTTAGGAATTCATGAATAAGAGGTACAATCAATGACAGATTCAATGGATATTTTAATAGGAGCAGTGTGTCTGATATTCGGTGTGTACTGCCTTTACGCATATGTAATGATGAAGAAGACAGGCGTGATTAATACTACGATTTTGATTTCAAAATCCATTAATTCAAAGAAATGTAAGGATAAGGATGCGTTTCTGAAACAGATGCTCCCTAAAGTGCTGATTATGGGAATCATGCTCATATTATACGGCGGAGTGGAACTGCTTAATTATTTCTGCTTGAAAAATACAATAGTCGCAATTGCCGCACTAGCCATCTTTACGCTGGTATTGATATGGTTTGGGTACAGCGCTTCAAAGGCTGCAAAACAATATTTTTAAAATATTGTTCAGACCGCATACAAAGCCATGGCAAAAATCGGGCATGGATCCATTTATGCTGACCAAGCTCTCCTTTATGGAATTAAAAGTATGGGACGGACTATCATGAAGTTAAACATTGCTTACAGATGTTTTTTTGATTTAAATATGGTGGATTTGGTGTCATATTTTTCATTTGAAACTATTTGCAATTATTCGGTATTTGTTTTACAAAAGCACGCGTAATGAAACGGTGATAACGGCTTCTGAGGCTATTCTTGTGGGGGTGCAAAGAATGGTGGGTTTCTTTGTACTTTTGGAAATTCCAAAACCTAATGTTTTGATGGAAGAATTGAAACGTATCACCTCTCAAAAGGGGGCATATGCTGAGAAATTTGATATAAAGAGAATTGTACCGTTTGTGAAGGCAGGGTAGAATTATTATCTTGAGTTGTTTCACAAGTGCAACACAAGAATCATTTTGCTTTATCCGAAGAATAAAGTGAGCAGGGTACAGGAACTACAGATGGTTATACAGAAAGGGAAAAAATTCATCAGCTTTTTCCGCAAACTCTATGAAACGGGTACCTGTGATATGAGACAAGAATTCGGTCTGACTAATTCGCCATTAAATGGATATTTTGGTTTCCGATAATATGGAGCGGCGGATATATTTGATACGGTGCCAGATAATTTGACATTAACGCCCTTCCAATATTTTTGGAGTCAGTTTAATTTCTTGACAGACTCGCCAATAGGTTTTTTCGGCAACGGCTCAGTTTCCAGGGTTCCGGTTGCTGCCTAACGGGGAAACTTTGGTTAAAATGTAAGTATTTATTGTAAAAAATGGTAATGTATGTTATAATTTTATCACACATATATTGAGGAGGTATTGATATGGAACAGAAGTCAAATGTAAAGAAAAATTTAAAACCGACAATTACCGTCATAAAACCATCTGACAGAAAGAGTCAAGTAACTATGTCGAGTTGCCATTGTAGCGCATAATATTATTTATTGTGTTTTGAGCTTTCGAGCCGAAGTTTTTCAGCTCGAAGGCTTTTATTGTTAGGGTAAGGTTCTGTTTGCTATTGTGTAGTTTTTCGTGTTTCGTAAAACGGAACTTTGGTAAACAAATAAACCACCTGCTGTGCAGGTGAGTCAAGAATGCTTTAGCTTACAGTAAAAAACTTTCCTTGTTACAATAATGTTGGTTCAACAACCGCATTAAAGTACGAAGGAGGTTATCCATATGGACATTAATAGTTTATCACATACGAAATGGAATTGTAAGTATCATATTGTTTTTGCATCTAAATTTAGAAGGAAAGTAATTTATGGAAAATTGAAACAGGACATTGCGAATATTTTGAGCATGCCCTGTAAAAGAAAAGGTGTAAAAATAATAGAGGGAGAGATGTGCCCAAATCATGTGCATATATAAGTGGAAATACCACCAAGTATATCAGTATCAAGTTCAAGTTTTATAGGGTATGTGAAAGGGAAAAGCACTCTAATGATATTTTGAAAGACATGCGAATTTAAAATATAAATTCGGGAATAGGCATTTTGCGCGTAGAGGATATTATGTAAATACTGTAGGGAAGAATGCAAAGAAAATACAGGAATATATTCAAAATCAGTTAAAAGAAGATTCAGAGTATGATTAAATGACACTGATGTTGTGGTTGGCGAACTATTCGACGAGTCTTTAGACTCTAAGGTCGGAAAAGAGTCCTTATAGGGCGAGAACAAACTACCGGCTAGCCGGCAGTTCTGTTTATGGGTTATTATGAATTTGAAAATGTGGAGTAGGATATGGATTATTGTACAATTGGCATTTTTGCACATGCAAATGCCGGAAAAACAACTGTAACAGAGAATATTCTATATGAAACAGGTATCATATCTCGAATAGGGCGAGTGGATAACGGAACAACTATTACAGATAGCATGGAAACGGAACGATTAAGAGGAATAACTATTCGTTCCTCATATGTGACATTTAGATTAAAAAATAGAAATGTTCAGCTGCTGGATACACCAGGACATATAGATTTTTCGGCAGAAGTTGTACGAGCGATGAGAGTTTTGGATGCAGCAATATTTGTGATATCCGGAGTAGAAGGAATAGAAGCACAGACATATTATATATGGAATATGCTGAAGAAAATGAATGTTCCCATAATTTTTTTTGTGAATAAATTAGATAGGATGGGGGCGGATTATAATAGAACAGTAAATGAATTAAAAGCAGCTTTTTCGGAAAGAATTGTATCTTTGCAAGATATTAATTTGAGCGATGATAATATATTTATATCTAGGAAAAGAAATGTTGAAATAGTAGATCAAATTACACTTTTTGATGAAATTACTTTAAATAAATATTTAGAAAATGAAGATAGTGTTACAAATTCTTGGCTAGAAGAAAGAATCAAAAAATTGTATAAATTAAATCAAATTTATTGTGTGACCGGAGGGAGTGCACTGCTTCAAAGGGGTGTTAAAGAACTATTAGATTGCATAGGAAAATATTTGCCTCAATTTCAATTTGTGCGGAATAAAAAATTCAGTGGAATTGTGTATATGAATAAGCGAAATAATAATATAAAAGAGACATATATTAAAGTTTTGCAAGGAAAATTAAAAAATAGAGAGGAACTTAAGATAGGAGATGAGATACAGAAAATCAAATCAATGTTTTGTATAAATGGGGACAATAGAGAGTTATGTGGAAGTTCAGAGGCAGGGCAATTAGTTGTAGTTACAGGGGTAGATGTTGCACCAGGACAAATAATTGGAGAAGATATAAAGAGAGATTTGGCTGAAATTTCTTTGTTTCCAATGTTTCGAGCAACGTTATCTGTGTATAAAGAAACTGAAAAAAATGTATTATGGGGTGCTATTAAAGAATTAAATGAAGAAGATCCTCTTTTACATGCTAGGATAGAACTTGATAGTGGCAATATACAAGTGGATTTGATGGGAAAGTTACAGGGGGAAACATTAGTACAATTATTAGCGGAGAAATACCATTTAGAGGTAAAACTTAGTGAACCTACAATTATTTATAAGGAAACACCGATAAATGAGGGGATAGGTAAAGCTAGTTATACAAAAACTTCCAATGTAGCGTTGAAAATAATTCCATTGGAAAGAGGAAAGGGAGTTAGATTTAAAAGTTTACTGGCAACGGATTATCTATTTGCAAAATATCAAAAACAAATAGAAAAATTATTATACAAATATATTAATAGTGGTTTGTACGGTTGGGAAGTGACGGATTGTGAAATTCAATTAATAGGTGGGAAATGTGATAATGTGGGTTCTGAGACAAAAGATTATAATATCGCAACGCCCATTGCTTTTATGAGAGCTTTAAAGGAGTGTGGAACCAATTTATTAGAACCAATTGTAATGTATACGATTTCAGTCCCGCAAGGATTTAGTGTAGAAATTATTAAAAAACTTGCGGGTACGAAGAAAGGATACGAAGAAATTCATCTTAACTCAAAAGACGAATACATCATACGAGGAAAAGCTTATTTAACAGAGATTATAGAGTTTGTAGATTCTCTGCGGGAGATAACTAGTGGAAAAGGAGTTGTAAATTATATTCATGCGGGATATGAAGAAGCCTTGTTAATAGAACCAATAGAACAAGTTCGAATAGACGTAACCCCTAAAAACGAAACAAAATTTGTTTTAGGGATGAATGGTTCTATAGAGAATTTAGACAAAGGGTTAGAAACAAAGCGTGGAAAACCAGAGAAAATAAAACGTAATAAGCATTTATGGAAACGAAATAAGTAAATGTAAAGCTGAATATTGTGAAAGCATGTGGAGGACTAAAATGATAGTAAAGGAGCAAGAGACATACATAATTTTTGATGAGGATTCCTTATTATTTACCTTTAAAAAAGGAAGTCAAGTTTGGGCTTGGGATAGTAATTTTATTCCTCAAATGGAAATTGAGAAGCAAACTATTAATTTTTCAGATGCTATAGAGATTAATCATAAAAAAGTACATACAGGAATCGGGAGTGGGATTTTAAGTATTTATAAAGGGTTTTATATTAAAGATAAAAAAACTTCATATGAGTTTGCAACTTATGTATGGATTGAGTCAGCAACAGAAGAGGTGTTCTTAGAGTGGATGCCAATATATGAAAGTGCACTAGATGTAAATGTAGTTCATTGGCCAGGACAAATGGCGTTTTATAGTAATTGTAAAAATTGGTATTCGTTAGTTAATTATGGGCAAGGATTGCTCATTCCTAATGATTGGAAGGAAGAGTTAGGGAACATTAGTTTTTCAGGGCGTTACGGAACGGAAGGAGGCTATATGCCATGGTTTTCGCAGATTAGAGAAGATGTAGGGTATATAGCGATATGTTTGACACCTTGGGATGCGCGATACCACGCAAAACATCCGAAAAGAGGTGGATACACGCATATTTCAGTTGATTTTGATGCCAGTATGGGGAAGATGGGGTATAGAAGAATTATAAAATATGTATTTGTAAATCAGTGTGATTATAATACTATGTGTAAAATATATAGGAAGTATGTAAAAGAGCGGGGAGAGTTTATCAGTTTAAAAGAAAAGATTGTCAGAAATCCATCAATAGAAAAAATGATAGGGAGTTTTTTTGTACATTGTAAGATAAAAACAGCTATAAAAGAAACTTCAGATTTTTATAATAAAAAAAACTTGAAAATAAATAATAATACAATTACTTTTATGCAGAGGGAAGAAGAAATAAAAAAATATTATGAAATGGGGATTAAAAAGTTGTATTTACATTTAGATGGATGGACAGAAGCAGGTTATGATAATAAACATCCTGATTTTAGTCCGGCATGTAATGAGGCGGGAGGTTGGAGTGGGTTGAGTTCGCTAATAGACTGTATGCACGAGAGGGGGTATATGTTCGGAATACATGATCAGTATAGAGATTATTATTTGGATGCAGAAACTTTTAATGAAGAGTATGCATGTAGAAGAAAAAATGGAACAATCCCTTTACATAGCTGGTGGGCAGGAGGAAAACATACGTTTTTGTGCGAAACGCAAGCACCATATTATGTTAGAAAAAATTATAGGTTATTAAAGGAAAAAAATATAAATATAGATTGCGCATATTTTGATGTGTTCACGTGTAATGAGGGAAGTGAATGCTATCATTTCTTGCATAAAATGAACAGAAAAGAAAGTTATGAGTATCGAAACCAATGTTTTGAATATGTATTGTCCCAAGGCATTCTTTCAAGTTCAGAGGAAGTAAATGATTGGAGTATACCACATCTAATTTAATCCATGCTTAAGAGAAATGATTAGGTTGGGAAAAGAGAAAGGACTCCGAATTGCTATTTTTACAAATGGAGTAAATATACCACTTAATATTTTGGAAATATGTGATGAATATTATATTAGCTTGGATGGTAGTGAAGAAATTCATAATTTGATTCGGGGAAATAATAAGGCTTATAGACAAACAGTAAATTCACTCAAAGTGCTTAATAAATTGAATAAAAAGATTATAATACAAACTACAATTAGCAAATGGAATATTCAACATTTGTACGAATTGATTCCTATTTATAAAGAATTTCTTCCTAATCTCGAGCAAATCAACTTGGAGGGAGTAATTAATCAAGGTGCAGCAGTTGTAAATGCTTTGGGAATCAGTGAAGATGAGTTGGAATTGATAGGGAAATTCAAAGAAAGGATATTAGAAGAATTGGGATTTAAAGTTTGGGTAAAAGATAATCTTTATTCTAAAGAGCAGATTAAAAAGTTTCTTATACAGCTATAAATGAGCAAATCCAAAATATTGCACAAAATAAGGACACCCTCTGATGAAT
>CANAZK010000042.1 GCA_947366105.1 uncultured Lachnospiraceae bacterium
ATACAGTCAACAACAACTACCAGAATTTATAATAAAAATTTATAAAATATTTTTTTTATATATTCAACCGCCCCCCCCCCCCCGAATTTTTTTGTACTTTTTTTTGTACAATGTCAAGATACTCAAAAAAATTCAGATTTTATATTGTCTGACAGAACGCATTAGTCTTCATCCTCATCATGCTCCTCAGGCTTTAAAATTGCAAATGCTATATTAGTAGCATGGTCGGCAATTCTTTCGAGTCCCGATACGGTATCCGAGAATACCATACCGGCTTCCGGTGTACATTCATTTTTTGTAAGCCTTTTTACATGAGAACGCTGAAGCTTTCTTTCTTTCATGTCAATTAAATCTTCCAATTCAAGAATTTCCTGCATATGCTCCTGATTTCTGTGTGAAAACATATCAATCGCATATTCCAGTATCTGTATTACCTTCTCTGTCATTTCTTGAATCTGTTGCTTTCCTTTTTCACTTAAATCCAAATTCTCCTCTATGCTTTCCTTCGCTGAATCCGCAAAATTCTCCGCGTGGTCTCCGATTCGCTCAATATCGTTTACTACGTGGAACAATCCTCCAAGCAGTTTCTTGTCTTCCAAAGGAAGACTGAACTCGTTTACCTCCACAAGATAATCCGTAATCTTCTTATTCAAAAAGTTAATATATTTTTCCCTGCGATATACCGTAGCTATACGCTCCTCTTTCTTATTACACAGCGCATCCATACTGTCCTTTAAATTCTCGCTTGCCATCTGCCCCATATGCTCAATTTCAAGTATTGCGGTGCTGATTGCCGTATTCGGTACTACCACATTACTGTTGCCGATATATTTGAGTGCGAAATCTTCTTCTGCGTCTCTATCCTTTCCTGGCACAAGCTTATAAGTAAGTTTTACCACAAAGCCCATAAATGGAAACAGCATGATTACTTCCACTATCTTAATCAATGTATGAGCATTCGCCACGCCTCTCGCCACATTACCGTCTGACAATCCTAAAATTGCATCTGATATCGGAGTGAGCGCAAATGTCAGCACGATAAAGATAATTGCAGATCCAATAATGTTAAAGAGAAAATGAATCCACGCCGCTCTCTTGGCATCCTTTTTCCCTCCAAGACTTGCAAGCAGCGCCGACACACAGGAACCCATATTACATCCCAAAATCAAGAAGAAACAGATAGAATATTCTAAAAGTCCCTGGCTCGCCATCAGAAGCACAATACCTACCGTCGCAGATGAGCTCTGCAGAACCGCCGTAACAATAAATCCTACCAAAACCCCCATATATGCATTATCAAGAGAGCTTAATATATCCACAATGTACGGTGATTCTTTAAGCGTAGACATAGCGGAGGACATTCCGCTGAGTCCCATGAAAAGGATACCGAACCCAAGCACCACTTCTCCGGCTCTTTTAACACCCGACTTCTTACAGAACATAACCATGATAACTCCCAGCATAACAAAAAGAGGAGCCACCTCCGAGAGATTAAATGCAATCAACTGGGACGTCACCGTAGTACCGATATTGGCGCCCAATATGACGCCTGTTGACTGTAACAGCGTCATAAGCCCTGAATTTACAAAACTTACAACCATTACCGTTGTTGCGCTTGAAGACTGCACAACAGCAGTAAACAGAATTCCTACCAGCATTCCTATAAATCTATTTTTCGTAAAAAACTCCAAAATGCCCCTCATTTTTGCGCCCGCTGATTTTTCAAGTCCTTCGCTCATCAGCTTCATTCCGTATAGGAATAATCCCAGCCCTCCAACTAAAGAAAATGCAATTGTCATATCTTCTCCTATCTCCTATCGTACTTTTTCAAAATATTTTTTCCCATTCTCTATATCCTGATTTACTCTTTCCTGTAATTCCCCGACTGAAGAAAATTTAAGCTCCGGCCTTACAAAAGAAAGAAGCTTTACTTCTATCTGCTGCCCATATGCCTGCCCTTCGTAGTCAAACAGAAACACCTCGATCGCCGTCACGTTATTATCAGACACGGTAGGCTTGCAGCCAATATTTCCAATTCCCTGATAAATGTTTCCCCCGGCAGAAACGCTGCATATATAAACGCCGTTCGGCGGGAGAAGCTTCTCTTCTGACGGTATTATATTCATGGTAGGAAAGCCAAGCTTCCGCCCAAGCATGTTGCCATGTTTTACGTTTCCCGCAACAAAATATGGACGTCCCAAAAGCTTTTCCACAAGCTCTATATTTCCCTTTACTACTTCTTCCTTAATAAACGTACTGCTGATTTCCCTGGTACCGTACATTTCCTTTTCCACTACGTCAAGCTGATATCCATATACATTTTCGTATTGTCTCAGCATATGAACATCGCCTCTTTTGTTATGTCCAAAGCGAAAGTCCGTCCCTACCACAACATATTTTGCATGAAATTTATCCGAAAGAACCTCTTTGATAAAACTCTCTGCTTCCATTGTATATATGTCCTCTACAAAGGGACATTCTACAAGGCAGTCGGCTCTGCCCTCCAAAAAAAGCCTCTTCTCTTCACTTGTCATTAAATTTTTCTTCTTTAATCCTTTTTCTTTAAAAAACGGAACCATATCAAAAGAGAATACAACGCTTTTTATGTCATTCCCCGCATATGATTGCACCCGTTCTATTAATTTCAGATGTCCTCTGTGCAGCCCGTCGAATTTGCCCAATGTGACCGCAGCCGCACCGGAACCACCCCATGACTCCATTCCTCTGATATACTGCATATTAAAATCCTCTTGTCTCATTCATCTTTATCAAAAAACATCTTCATAATTTTAAATAATCGTTTTTCCTTATCATAACGGTAAATCCCAATAAATCTTCCTTTATGATCGTACACCCTTGCCAGCTCTTTGTCTTCAAGAAAAACCGGATTCTCTACCTGGTTTTTGTAAAAGGGATTTCCATTATATAAAAGCGGCGCGTATTTTTCTTTCACAATTATCTTCGGATAGTCCGGGAACATATCATCAATTAGATGCAGAACTTCCCCAAACTTTCCTTCTTCCCTCATCCGTGCAGCTTCGTCAAGAGTAATGCTGTCCTCAATATCAAACATGCTGACTTTTGTCCGCACAAGTTCTTCCATGCATGCGCCGCACCCGAGCTTCCTGCCAATATCGTGACAGAGGGTTCTAATATAAGTCCCCTTTGAGCAGCTTACCTCCATGCGCACTCTGGGAAGCTCTGTCTCCTTAATGACGATATCCGTTATCTGCACCCGTCTCGCTTTCCGCTCTATTTCAATTCCTTCCCGTGCAAGCTCGTAAAGCTTCTTGCCGTTGACCTTCAAAGCCGAGTACATCGGCGGAATCTGGTCATATTCTCCTACAAAAGACAAGACGGCTTCTGCCACCTCCTCCTCTGTAAGTCCGCCCGTCTCTTTTTCCTCCAAAATTTTTCCGCTGGTATCCTGCGTATCAGTTTGGACTCCCAAAAGCATTACGGTCTCATATGTTTTTTGCTTATCTGTCAAAAAGTCGCACAGTTTGGTTGCTTTACCCAAACAGATGGGAAGTACTCCCTCCGCATCCGGGTCTAATGTTCCTGTATGGCCGATTTTTTTCTGCCCCACAATTCCCCTGAGTTTGGCAACCACATCATGGGATGTAAATCCCTTTTCCTTATATACGTTCAGAATTCCGTGTATCATACTCACTCCTGTATCTCCAAAAGCTGCTGTTCAATCTGTTTGGAAATGTTATTGATTACATCATGGGGCGTTCCTTTCATAGAGAAACCAGCGGCTTTCTTATGTCCTCCGCCTCCAAAAAACTGTGCAATTTTACTTACATCCACATCCTCATTGGAACGCAGGCTGATTTTATATTCGTGAGCCGCCGTCTCATAGAGAAACATAGCGACTTTTACGCCCTCCGTCACTCTGAGCTGGCTTACAATCCCCTCCAAGTCCTTCGGCGCCACTCCATAAAACTCCATCGTTTTCTTGGAAAGCACTGATACGATGCATTTTCCATCCATAAACAAAATACTTTCCAATAACGCCCTTCCCAAAATCTGGTTCTGTACATAACTTTTCTTATAGTATGTATCGCTGATGATTCTGGAATAATCTATTCCGGTCTTCATAAGCTCTGCCGCCGCCGCCATCGTGTCCGGAGACGTGCAGGAATACTGGAACACTCCTGTGTCGTGTACCATACCGAGATATAAACATTCCGCAATCTCTCTCGTAATTTTGCTTTTATCAATCAGCTCAAACACAAGCTCTGATGTAGAGCTTGCGTCCGGCTTGATATAGTTTTCATCTGCAAACGCTTGATTGCTGATATGATGGTCGATACACAGCGTTTTTTCTGCTGTTTTAAAAAGCCCCCCTGAAAATCCCAGTCTCTCCATATCTCCGCAGTCAAGAGCGATGAATAAATCATACTTCTTTTCTTTTCCTTCGTGGAAAATCTTATCTGTCGCTTTGATAAACCGAAAGCTGTTGGGAATATCCTCCAAATAGACGTCAGCCTCCGTTTCAGGATACCATGTGCGAATATAATTATACAATCCCATACATGAACCGACACAATCTCCGTCCGGTCTTATATGTCCGCCGATTGCAACTGTCTTTGCACTCTGCAAGGCTTTTTGCAGCATACTATTCACCCTCTTCTTTAATATCTCTTGTTACATCGTCAATTTTCTTAGACATTGCCACGCCGTAGGCGATAGACTGATCCAGCACAAATTTTACTTCCGGAGTATTTCTCATGTTAAGACTTCTCGCAAGCTCCCTGCGAATATAGCCCTCTGCGCTTTGAAGTCCCTTGACTGTATCTGTCTGCGCTTTCTCATCGCCTAACACACTCACATATGCCTTGCATGTCTTCAAGTCAGGAGCGACCTCCACGGCTACAACCGACGTCATCGGCGCTACCCGCGGGTCTTTAATCCCTTCTCTTAATATATTACTGAGTTCTCTCTGCACTTCTGCATTAACCCTTGTATTCTTAATACTGTTTTTTTTCAAATCATTATCTCCTATCTAGGCACCTCGACCATCTTATATGCTTCTACCTGGTCGAGCTCCTTCACATCATTAAATTTCTCAAACACGAATCCACATTCGTATCCGGCTCTTACCTCTTTTACATCATCCTTAAAACGCTTCAGTGATGCAAGCGGTCCGTCGAAAATCACAACGCCGTCGCGGATAACCCGGGCTGAGCATCCTCTCTCAAAAGTTCCGTCTAATACATAAGAACCTGCAATTGTACCTACGCCTGACGCCTTGAATGTCTGGCGTACCTCTGCATGACCAAGAACCTTTTCTTCAAATATAGGATCCAGCATGCCTTTCATCGCAGCCTGCACGTCTTCAATTGCATTGTAGATAACACGGTATAATCTTAAATCCACGCCTTCACGTTCAGCTATTTCTTTCGCCGTAGCGTCCGGACGCACGTTAAATCCAATGATAATCGCATTGGAAGCAGATGCGAGCGTAACATCCGATTCATTGATTGCGCCGACTCCGCCGTGAATGATCTTAATTACAACCTCATCATTTGAAAGTTTGAGAAGACTCTGTTTTACGGCTTCTACCGATCCCTGAACGTCTGCTTTCACGATAATTCCCAATTCCTTTAAGTTTCCTGCCTGAATCTGCGTAAATAAATCGTCCAAAGACATCTTAGATTTTGTATCTTCCAAAAGTTTTACCCTGCTTTGTGAAATAAATGTCTCTGCAAAGCTTCTTGCTTCCTTTTCATTTGTACATGAAACAAATACTTCTCCTGCATTCGGCACATCATTTAATCCGAGAATTTCTACCGGAGTAGAAGGTCCGGCTTCTTTTACACGTCTTCCCTTGTCGTCAATCATGGCTCTTACCTTACCATGTGCAGATCCCGCTGCAATCGCATCCCCGACACGGAGCGTACCTTTCTGTACAAGCACTGTTGCCACGGAACCTTTCCCCTTGTCAAGTTCTGCCTCAATGACAAGACCCCTTGCAGCTCTGTCCGGATTCGCTTTTAACTCCAGCACCTCCGCTGTAAGAAGAAGCATTTCCATCAGGTCTTCAATGCCTTCTCCTGTCTTGGCGGAAACCGGCACGAAGATTGTACTGCCTCCCCAGTCTTCTGCAATAAGCTCATACTCTGTAAGCTCCTGCTTTACACGTTCGATATTAGCGCTTGGTTTGTCAATTTTATTAACCGCAACCACAATTTCAATTCCGGCAGCCTTAGCATGGCTGATTGCCTCCACTGTCTGAGGCATCACACCGTCATCCGCCGCAACTACAAGAATTGCAATATCCGTTGAACTGGCGCCGCGCATACGCATTGCCGTAAATGCCTCATGCCCCGGTGTATCAAGGAATGTTATTCTCTCTCCGTTTACATTTGCAACATAAGCCCCGATGTGCTGCGTAATGCCGCCTGCCTCACGGTCAGTTACATTTGTATTTCGGATTGCGTCAAGAAGAGAAGTTTTTCCGTGGTCAACATGCCCCATAACACATACAACCGGCGCACGTTTTTCCATTGTTGCCTCGTCTTCTTCATCTTCTTTAAGAAGCTCCTCAATTACATCAACAACCTCTTCCTTTTCACAGAGAACTTCAAATTCCATTGCGATTTCTTCTGCTGTTTCAAAATCGACTTCCTGATTCACTGTTACAATCTTGCCCTGCATAAATAACTTTTTAACAATTACAGACGGCTGGATTTTCATCTTGTCAGCCAGTTCTTTAATTGTAATCACTTCTGGAAGTATAATCATTTTGATCTTTTCTTCGGTCTTTTCTTCCTTCTTTGGCTGCGGCTTTACAGGAGCCGGAGCCGGTTTGCCCTTTTTCGTCTGTTTCGGCTGTTTTCCTTTTCTTTCTTCTAAGTCCTCCTGACGATAGTCTTTCTTCTTATACGCGGCTTTATCCTTCGGTTTCTGGCGCTGCTGCTTCTGCTGCTCCGGCATAATCGGGGCCGGAATCGTCTGTGCACGTCTGTCCTCCCGCCTGTTATCCCTTCTGTTATCATCGCGTCTTACGTCTCTTCTGTTATCGTCGCGTCTTACGTCTCTTCTGTCATCGTCGCGTCTTACGTCTCTTCTGTCATCGTCGCGCCTTACGTCTCTTCTGTTATCATCGCGTCTGCCGTCTCTTCTGTCGTCGCGTTTTGAACCATTGCTTCCGCCCGGTCTTCCCTGATTAGTATTTACTCTTTCCTGATTATTATTTGGTCTTCCATCGCGGTTTCCGCCCGGTCTTCCTCCCTGATTGCTGTTCTGCCTTGCTTCCTGGCTGTTATTCGGTCTTGACTCTTGATTATTGTTCGGTCTTCCATCACGGTTTCCGCCCGGTCTGTTATTTCTTCCGTCACGCTTTCCGCCCATTCTTCCGGCAGTCTTACTGTTCTGCGGTCTGAATACCTGGACAATGTTTTTCTTCTTGGGAGTATCCTCCGCCGGTTTCTCCGTCTTTTCTGCTCTTTCTGGTTTTGCCTCATTTCCTGACATGGCTTTTTTCACCATCTCAATCTGATCTTCCGATAGGGAACTCATGTGGCTTTTCACATCCACATTCTTCGCTTTCAAAAAATCCAACAGTTCTTTATTCGGTTTATTCAGCTCTTTCGCTAATTCATGTACTCTTAATTTCGACATACTCTATTACTACCTCCTCTATGCAGTTGTATGATTTTCTGCGCTCATATGCTTTGTGATTCCTTTTGCAAAGCCTTCGTCCGTCACCGCCAGCGATGCACGGAACTCCTTGCCTATTGCATGCCCAAGGGTATCCTTATCAGCATAAATGCATATCGGCACCTTATAGAAATCACACATATTTCTAAACTTCTTCTTCGTATTCTCCGACGCGTCTCCCGCAATGACTGCCATGGCGGCGGTTCCGTCCTTTACAGCTTTTTCGGTTGCAAACTCTCCGCTTACAATTCTTCCCGCCTTTGCCGCAAGACTTATCAGTGATAAAATCTTATTCTGTTTCAAGTGCTTTCATCTCCTTTTCCAAAGCGTCATACACTTCTTTCGGTATGGACTGCTTAAAAGAACGTTCTAAGCCTCTGCTTTTAATTGCCTTCTGGAGACATTTCTCAGAAAAACAAATATATGCTCCCCGCCCGTTTTTTTTACCGGTAGCATCAAGTATAAACTCATTCTCCGAAGTTTTCAAAACACGTATCATCTCTTTCTTACTTTTCATCTCCTGGCATCCTACACATTTACGCATAGGTACTTTTCTGATACTACTCAAACACTCACATCCTATTCTTCCGTCATATCTTCCATTGCAGCTTCCATGTAATCCTCAGGGAGCTCTCCTGTCTCAATTGCCTGCGTCTCGTTCTTGATATCAATTTTATATCCTGTGAGGCGCGCCGCCAGTCTGGCATTCTGTCCCTCCTTGCCGATTGCCAGCGAAAGCTGGTAATCCGGCACGATAACGCTTGCCGTCTTCTCATCCGGATCTGCCGCCACCGAAATAACCTTTGCCGGACTTAATGCATTCTCGATTAAAATGGCAGGATTCTCGCTCCAGTTGATAATGTCGATTTTTTCACCGCGGAGCTCATTTACAATTGCATTGACTCTCGCCCCGTTCATACCTACACATGCTCCAACCGGATCAACATCCGGGTCGTTTGACCATACTGCAATCTTAGAACGCGAACCCGCTTCTCTGGAAATACTCTTAATCTCGACTGTGCCGTCCTTCACCTCCGCAACCTCTGACTCAAACAGACGCTTTACAAGTTCAGGGTGCGTGCGGGAAACTAAAATCTTCGGTCCCTTTGTTGTATTCTTTACCTCTACTACGTATAATTTAATTCTTTCCGTCGGCTTAAATACTTCGCCTTTCACCTGCTCATTTTCTGTGAGCATGGCGTCTGCCTTACCTAAATTAATGCTTACATTTCTTCCTACATAACGCTGTACGATACCGGTTACAATATCCTTTTCCTTTTCAAAATACTGGTCGTACACCACTTTCCGCTCTTCCTCACGGATCTTCTGCAAAATCAGGTTCTTTGCATTCTGCGTTGCGATACGCCCGAAAGATTTCGATTCTATCGGAATCTGCACGATATCGCCAAGCTCAAACTTAGCGTCAATCATCTTTGCATTTGCCAGGCTTATTTCCAGCACGTCGTCTTCCACTTCCTCCACAACGGTTTTCTCTGCAAATACAGAGTAATCGCATGTTGTGCGGTCTATGACGACTTTAATATTATCGGCTTTCCCAAAATGGTTTTTACATGCATTGATTAAAGAATTCTCAATTGCATCCAATAATGTTTCCTTGCTGATATCTTTTTCCTGCTCTAAAATTGTCAAAGCCTCTAATAATTCTGTGTTCATTTTTTCTGATTCCTCCTTATTTAAAAATCAAATGCAAGACGGATAAGCGCAATCTGGCTTCTCTCAAACATTTGCTTTGTTTCATCTTCTAATTCAATGGTTACTGTATCTTTATCATAATCTGTTAAGATTCCGATAAATTCTTTCTGTCCGTCGACTGCACGGTAGGTGCGTATCTCCACTTCTTCCCCCATGCTCCTTACAAAATCTTTCTCTTTCTTCAAAGGTCTCCCGAGTCCCGGAGAACTGACTTCAAATATATAGCTGTCCTCAATATAATCCTTTTCGTCTAAAATGTCGGAAAATGCACGGCTCACCAACTCACAATCATCCACCGCAATCCCTCCCGGCTTATCAATATATGCCCGGAGATACCATGTGCCTCCTTCTTTGACATACTCTACGTCAATAAGTTCAAATCCGTAACCTTCAACAATTGGCAGCAGCAGTTCCTCTGTTTTCTGTTCATATGTTTCTCTCTTTGACAATTTCAACCTTCCTTTCTGTATGTTCCCCCTATGATACAAAGAAGAGTGAACATTTTCGTCCACTCTTCTATCGGTCTTTTATGCAACTATAATTTAGTATACCATTAACTCATGGTAAAAGCAAGAGATATTTTCCTTTATCCCCTGACCTTCGTCCCAGTCCCGTCCCGTTTTCCCGGTTTCAGCTTATTCAGCGTCACATCTTTATCCTTGTACGGAATCTTCGTTTCCATTCCTTCTTCAAATAAATATACATTCTCCAGCGCATCTTTTTTCTGAAGCTTAATCCCCCGCACTCCTAAGGCGCTCTTTTTCTTCTCTGCCACCTCTTCCGCCGGGAACCTCAGGAAATATCCGTTTTCTGTCTGAAGTACAACGTGATGTCCGTTATGGATCACCCGGACGCTTACAACCTCATCCTCCTCCTGAAGCTTCGTTGCCACAATAGTTCTCTTGCTTGCTTGGAATTCACTTCCGTCCACCTTCTTAATCATTCCTTGTTTTGTTGCAAACAGAAGCTTTGCAAATCGGAACTGTTCCTCATCACAGATATAGAGCATATTTTCCTCTGCACTGGCATAATTGCTGATATTATCAATCGGGGTTCCCTTGTCACGGAATTTACCATATGGAATATCCAAAACCTTTACCTGATGCATTTTGCCCCTATTAGTAAAAATGCAGATTTTACCCGTATTCAGACAGCTTATCACATACTTGTTCTCCGTATCTGCCGCCTCCTTATTTCTCTCATAGGCAGCGGCGTCCACTGCTCTGGTATATCCAAACCGATCTATCAGAACTACTACCTCCTGCTCTTCGATCTTCTTCTCTTCATACACGGCTTCCTCCGCATTTTCAACGACAGTACGGCGTTTTTCATTATAGGACTTTTTACAGGCGTCCAGCTCCGCAATGATTACATCCGCCATCGAATCATAATTATTCAAGATATCCTCATATCTCGCAATATTCTTCAAAGTTTCCTCGTGCTCTTTCTGAAGAGCCTCTATCTCAAGTCCAATAAGCTTATACAGACGCATTTCCAAAATTGCGGTTGCCTGACGTTCCGTAAATCGGAGCATAGCCGCCATCTTTCTGGAAATATTGGATTTGAATTTAATATTCTCTGTTATACCATCCGTCAGACATGCCTTGGCATCCTTCACAGACTTGCTTCCTCTTAATATCTCAATGATCAAGTCTATCACGTCGCATGCCTTGATAAGTCCCTCCTGGATTTCCTTTCTGTCCAGTTCCTTTGCAAGAAGATGTTTATATTTCCTTGTTGCAAGCTCAAACTGAAAATCCACATGGTGTTCAATGACTTTCTTAAGACCCATTGTCTCCGGCTTCCCGCCGGCAACCGCCAGCATATTCACGCCAAATGTATCCTCAAGACGGGTCTTCTTATAAAGCATGTTCTTTAAATTCTCCACATCGGCGTCCTTGCGGAGCTCAAGCACGATCCGGATGCCCTCTTTTGACGACTGATTGGATATGTCCACAATATCATTTGTTTTCTTATTCTCTATCAAAGCGGCCACGTCATTTAAAAATTTCCCGATCCCGGTTCCTACCATGGTATATGGAATCTCAGAGATAACTAGACGTTTCTTCCCGCCTTTTAATTCCTCTACCTCCACTTTACCGCGGATTTTAATCTTGCCCGTTCCGTTCTCATAGATTTCCGGCAGCTCGTCCTTATTAACGACAATTCCTCCCGTAGGGAAATCCGGCCCCTTCAAATATTTCATAAGCTGCCTTGTGGAAATGTCATTATTCTTCATGTATGCCTTAACGGCGTCAATTACTTCTCCCAAATTATGTGTCGGGATGCTTGTAGCCATGCCGACCGCAATCCCTTCCGCTCCATTAATAAGAAGATTCGGAATCCGAACCGGCAGAACCTCCGGCTCTTTCTCTGTCTCGTCAAAGTTAGGCACAAAATTAACGACATCCTTGTCCAAGTCAGAAAGATAGACCTCCTGCGTAAGCTTTGAAAGCCGCGCCTCGGTATAACGCATGGCGGCGGCGCCGTCTCCCTCAATGGAACCGAAATTTCCATGTCCGTCTACAAGAACTTTTCCCTTTTTGAAATCCTGCGCCATGACAACGAGCGCCTCGTAAATAGAGCTGTCACCGTGGGGATGGTATTTACCCATCGTGTCCCCCACAATACGAGCGCATTTTCTGTAAGGCTTATCATATCTTATTCCAAGTTCATACATATCGTAGAGTGTTCTTCTCTGAACAGGCTTCAAACCGTCGCGCACATCAGGAAGCGCTCTTGACACGATAACGCTCATCGCATAGTCAATAAATGATTTTTTCATAATATCCGAATACTCGGTTCTGATAATCTGTGAATCCCTCATTTCCGCCTCCTATATATCCAATTCCGCTTCCGCTGCATTTTCATAAATAAATGCACGTCTTGGCGGTACTTCTGTTCCCATAAGCATCTCCGTTACGCTGGAAGCCATTCTGGCGTCCTCTATCTCCACTCTTTTCATAATACGTGTTTCCGGGTTCAGCGTCGTCTCCCACAACTGGTCTGCATCCATCTCCCCGAGGCCTTTATATCTCTGCAGGGTGAACGGTCCGTCGTGTGTCTTACGGTAACGTTCCAACGCTTTGTCATCATACAGATATTCTTCCTCGCCTTTCTTCGGCATTGCTTTATAAAGCGGCGGCATAGCAATATAAACATGTCCTTCAAATATCAGCTCCGGCATAAACCGGTAGAACAATGTCAGTAATAAGCTGGAAATGTGCGCGCCGTCCACATCCGCATCCGCCATAATGATGATTTTATCATAACGAAGTTTCGTGATATCAAAGTCATTTCCATATCCTTCCGAAAAACCGCAGCCGAACGCATTAATCATAGTTTTTATCTCAGCATTTGCAAGCACCTTGTCAATACTTGCCTTTTCCACGTTCAGAATTTTGCCTCTGATCGGAAGAATCGCCTGAAATTCACGGTTTCTGGCTGTCTTAGCAGATCCCCCCGCAGAATCTCCCTCCACAATGAATATTTCGCATTTTGCCGGATCCCTGCTTTCACAGTTCGCAAGTTTTCCGTTACTGTCAAAGGAATATTTCTGCTTTGTAAGAAGATTCGTCTTCGCCTTCTCTTCTGTTTTTCTAATCTTCGCCGCCTTTTCCGCACATGACAAAACTTTCTTTAACGTGTCTAAGTTCTTGTCAAAGAATAGCGTAATCTCATCATTTGTCACCTTGCTTGCTGCTTTTCCAGCATCCTGATTGTCAAGCTTTGTTTTTGTCTGTCCTTCAAAACGCGGATCCGGATGTTTGATCGACACAATGGCAGTCATGCCGTTGCGGATATCCGCTCCCGTGAAATTTACATCTTTCTCCTTTAGGATTCCAAGCTCTCTGGCGTACTGATTCATCACCATCGTAAACGTGGATTTGAAGCCTGTTAAATGTGTCCCGCCTTCAGAGTTGTAGATGTTATTACAGAATCCAAGTACATTTTCATGGAATTCGTTTACATACTGGAACGCCGCTTCTATTTCTATCCCGTCCGCCGTGCCTTTAAAGTACACCGGTTCATGTATCGTCTCTTTTTTCTGATTTAAGTCTGCAATAAAGCCTTTTATTCCGTCAGGCTCATGGTACTCCACATGCTCCGCCTGTGTCTGACGTTTATCCTCAAAAATAATGGTCAGTTCAGGATTCAAATATGCAGTCTCATGAAGACGGCTCTTAATCTCTTCTGATTTAAACCATGTCTTTTCAAAAATCGTATCATCAGGAAGGAAATTAACCGTAGTCCCTGTTTTTTTCGTCTTTCCGATTACCGGGAGAAGTCCGTCCACAAGCTCCACCGTAGGAACGCCCTTTTCATAATGGTCGTGATGAACCGCGCCTTCCCTGCTGATTTTTACATCCATATAGGTAGAAAGTGCATTTACAACGGAAGAACCCACCCCATGAAGACCGCCGCTGGTTTTATATGCGGAATCGTCAAACTTGCCGCCGGCATGCAGTGTTGTATATACAAGACGCGCCGCGGATATTCCCTTTTGGTGCATGCCCACCGGAACACCCCGTCCATTATCACTGACAGTAGCCGAACCGTCTTTTTCCAATGTTACCCGGATGGTATCGCAGAACCCCGCAAGATGTTCATCAACCGCATTATCCACTATCTCATATATCAAGTGGTTCAGTCCCTTTGTTGATACGCTTCCGATATACATTCCAGGTCTTACACGTACCGCCTCAAGACCTTCTAATACCGAAATACTGTCTGCATCATAAGTGTTTTTCTTTGCCATTCGTCTGTGTCCCTTTCTATCCTTTTTATCCAAACTATTCCTAGTTTAGCATAAAGTACCTTTTTATACAAATATAATTTACTCACCGACCACTGAATTCAATACCTCCGCAAGCACTTCCATCGCATTCATCATCTCTTCCACCGTGTTTGTCTGGGCTCCGCCTTCCACAAGAAGGGTCTTGGGTTTAAAATGCATGTTATATCTGTATCCTTTCAAGTAAATATTCCTTGTGAATCCCGGATACAGCTCTTCTGCCGCTACCTTCATCTGCAAAGACAGGGCAAGATTATCCTGGATATATGGATTCTCCAAAATTGTTACCTTTCCATTCGACCGTGTTCTGCTCAGACCGTTAAAAAACATAATCTTTGCAGTCGGCTTCCCGTTTACTTCCGTCACAAGATGCGTATCCTCTCTCACCCCGTCTCGGTGAAGGTCGATTACCATCTCGATACTTGGATTCTCTTCCAATATCTTCGTAATCTCAGGAATCGCCCTCTCATATGCATAGCTTCTGTCTACTTTTCCGTCCTCCATGTCATAAATTCCTTCATGATGCAGTGTTTCAATGCCGTATTTCTCATTCAAAAGCTTGGACAAATATCTTCCCACCCCGACAATCGTAGTATTTGCGTCCCCCGGTACGGAATCTACAAAGGCTTCCTGAGAATGCGTATGATAAAGTAAAATTTTCGGTCCTTCTCCGCTCTTATTGATTTTCATATCTGCTCCCAAGAGCTTTTCCGCCTGCAGATCTTCCGGATTTACAAAGGTAGAGCTGTCCACCGTATAAAAATGACTTAGAAGATACTGGAAATCGTTCATTTTCTCCATAGACGTATCTACTTCCTTTTTATTGGTCTGCGCAGCTTCCTTCGCCGCCTCTTCTCCGTCCCCATTAACCAGTTTCCCGTTTTCATCCACTTCATTTTCATCCGCCGCCTGCTTCGCCAGAATCATCTCATTTGTCATTTCATCTTCTAATTCAGAGGAATACACCGCTTTCTCATCTATGTAGCTTCCAAGAGGAATGACCGAAAGCGCATGCTCTGTGATCCATTCCTCCAGCTTTTTTTCGTCCCTGTTTACATAAGTCAGATTCGCCATATAAGTTTCTTCAACCCTCTCCTGAAGCCCCTCATTCAGTCTGATAGTCCATTCCTCTATGATTCTTGCGCTGCCGCCATATATTACATAGACGCTAAGGCAAAGAATAAGCCCCCCTGTTATAACCTTTATTATATTCTGCTTTTTTCTCATGTCACCCACCGCCTGCCTTATTATCTAAACATCATATCTAAACATTATATGAGGCGGGTTTGTATTTTATGCGCATGTCCCACTTGCAAACAAAATATTTAATGCTTCAGAAATCGTGAAGCTGATTCGTTTGATCGTCTCATCAATGTCCTTCGGAGTCACAAACATACCGTTCAGATGCGGTGAAATCAATTCCTTGATAAGCTCGTATTTTTCCGTTGCATTATAGCCCTGAAGAACCACCCCCACACCTTTCAGCATATCAGAGGTTTCAAGCGCTGCCAGTAGGTTTTCCATCGTATCATTCACAATTGTCGCCGCGTCTACCACCGTCGGAACTCCGATGGCGAGAACCGGTATCCCAAGCGTTTCCTGAGTAAGACCGCTTCTGTGGTTCCCCACTCCGGATCCCGGATTAATACCCGTATCCGCAATTTGTATGGTCCGGTTTAGACGTTTCGAATTCCTTGCTGCCAAAGCGTCTATGGCAATGGCGAAGTCCGGTTTCGTTTCCTCTACGACACCTTTTACAATTTCCAGTGTTTCCATACCGGTCTGCCCCATAACTCCCGGTACGATAGCGCTTACCATATTGACCTTTTCCTCGCCCATGGCATATTTTCCGTATTCCTTTATAATATGCCTTGTTACTACAAGATTATCCGCCACATACGGTCCAAGCGCGTCAGGTGTTACCTGACGGTTGCCAAGTCCGATTACAAGAACATTATATTCCGGCTTTTCCACTTTTATTAATCCTTTCATGATTTCCGACAGTTCCTCTGATATCTCCCTGTGGTAATCTTCATCCGGAACCGCTAGATTCGGCGCCTCAAGGGTAATATAGGTTCCAACCGGCTTTCCCATTGTTTTGGCTCCCTTTTCTGTCTTGATCACAACTCTTGTCATCCTAATTTCCCGTTCTTCATCATATTCCTCTTCTAATGTCACACCCTGTACTTCGACATTATCCGATTCAAATCTCTCCTTCTGCTCCAGCGCCAAGTCGGTTCGGATACTGTATTTTTCAATCATCACATGTCCTCGCTTTACTGTTAGTATTGAGCTGTCAACAACTCGAATAATAACAGTTTTTACATTTTTTTCGGAAATATGTATTGACAACCCTTACTAATTGGCATAAAATAAATGAGTATGTTTCGTCAGAACGTTCCGTGTCCGAATCTGGCGGCAATCATGGAAAATATATTTTAATTGGAGGTGTTCACGTTGGCTAACATTAAATCTGCTAAAAAAAGAATCTTAGTAAATGAGACAAAAGCAGCTAGAAACAAAGCAATCAAATCAAGAGTTAAGACTTATGTTAAAAAGGTAGAGACTGCTGTTACTGCAAAAGACAAGGATGCAGCTTCTGAAGCATTAAAAGCTGCCATTGTTGAAATCAACAAAGCCGGCAGCAAAGGTGTTTATCATAAAAACACATGTGCCAGAAAAGTATCTCGCTTAACAAAAGCCGTTAACGGAATTGCCTAATCAGTTATAACTATAAATGAACGAAAAAAAGACAACCATACCGTCATGTGGTTGTTTTTTTATTGTATTTATGATATAGGAAACAAAGTTTCCTATATCATAAATACTCATAAACTACAGCGCCGTTTACTATAATTTTGAATATCCGTAACTGTTTACAAGCGCTTCTACTTTCTTGCCTTCCTTGCACATCGGACATTCATGCGGAGCATACGCACGATAGTTCGGCAGATCTATGCTGGTGAAAATCGTCTTAACTTCCATACCCGCAATCTTATTTACCGCACTGAAAATAGATGCGACCCCGCAGATTCTGCCTCCATAATATAAAGCTGTATTAATTGCCTGATGAATGGTCTTTCCTGTAGTTATGGAAGCAGCAAGAACCAGCACCTGCTTGTCTTGAATCATACGCTGTTTATTATCCCGGAACATCATCTGACCCATTTGGTTAAATTCCGGTGTTATAACTGAAATATTGTTCTTGTAGCTCATTGACATTGTAGAGCTGTCCGCCAAAGTCTCCGCCATAAACGATCCGATTACCTCCGTCTCATCGAGACATACAATCGAATCTATCGGTGTATTCATCAAATACTCCTGCGCGAGAACCTTTGCGGTTTCTCTTGCATTATTATGTCTTGTCTTAACGGTAGACATGTCAATATATGTATTGATGTGCGAGTTGCTTGTGGCGAAATGCCCTTCCAAAATCTTAATTCTTGCCTTAGGGTTCTTAGCTGACCTTAGATCACGAAGCTTCAGTTCCATAGTAGTCCTCCTTGTCTGAC
>CANAZK010000043.1 GCA_947366105.1 uncultured Lachnospiraceae bacterium
CAGATTTTGGAGCTACGTCCAAAGGAGAAGCGGCAACACTGTATACAATAACAAATAAGTCAGGAATGAGCATATCCGTAACGGACTTCGGGGCGGCGCTTGTAAGTGTGACGGCGCCGGACAGGAGCGGAAAGCCGGTAGACGTGGTGCTTGGGTATGATGAAGTAAAAGGGTATGAAGAAGGAACGGTATTTTTCGGTGCAACGGTGGGAAGAAATGCAAACCGCATCGGCAAAGCTTCCTTAGAAATAAACGGCGTTACATATCAGCTTGAGAAGAATGACAACGGCAACAATCTCCACAGCGGCATGGATTTCTATAACAAACGTATGTGGGGGGTGCGTTCTAAAAACTATGAAAGCGTGACGTTTTCTCTTCATAGCGCAGACGGCGACCAGGGGTATCCGGGAGCCCTTGATATGGAGGTAAAATATACTCTTACAAATGATAATGAAGTGAAGATTGAATATTACAGTGTGCCGAGTGAAGACACCGTTATTAATATGACAAATCACAGTTATTTTAATATGAACGGTCATGATTCCGGCGAAGTGCTTGGACAGGAAGTTCAGATTGCGGCAAAGTGTTTTACAAGAGCAGATAAGGAATCGATCCCGACAGGAGAGCTTACAGAGGTTGCCGGTACGCCGATGGATTTTAACACAAAGAAAACCATTGGACAGGATATTGACGAGCAGTACGAGGCGCTTATTTTCGGACAGGGCTACGACCACAACTGGGTTCTTGATAATAACGGAAAGTTTGGAAAAGCTGCCGAGATGACAGGAGACAGGACAGGTATTACGATGGAAGTATATACAGATCTGCCGGGCATGCAGTTTTATACGGGAAATTTTATTGAAAATGAAAAGGGTAAGGACGGGGCAGTCTATAAACGCCGCCATGGGGCATGCTTTGAGACACAGTATTTTCCGGATGCCATACATAAAGACCATTTCCCGGGGCCTATATGCAGAGCCGGTGAGAATTACAGAACATGCACATTGTATAAATTCAGTGCAGAGTAAAGCGTATGGGTAAATCGGTATATATTGCGGAGAAGCCGAGTGTAGCTCAGGAATTCGCAAAGGCATTGAAATTGAATACGCAAAAAAGGGACGGGTATCTTGAGTCGGACAATGCGGTTGTTACATGGTGTGTAGGACATCTTGTGACCATGAGCTACCCGGAGGTCTATGACGAAAGGTATAAAAGATGGAGTCTGAATACCCTTCCTTTTCTGCCAAAGGAATTCAAATATGAGATTATTCCTGCGGTGGCAAAACAGTTTAAAATCGTAAAGGGAGTTCTCACGCGGAAGGATGTGGATTGTATCTACGTCTGCACTGACTCGGGACGGGAGGGAGAATACATTTACCGTCTTGTAGAGCAGATGGCGGGTGCGGAGGCGCAAAAGAAAATCCGTAAAAGAGTATGGATTGATTCACAGACAGAAGAGGAGATTCTTCGCGGAATTAAAGAGGCAAAAGATTTGGCAGAGTATGACAATCTGTCTTCTTCCGCCTATCTCCGTGCCAAAGAAGATTACCTCATGGGAATTAATTTCTCGAGACTTCTTACATTAAAGTACGGAAACAGCATTTCAAGCTATCAAAATACGAAATACACAGTCATTTCCGTAGGGCGTGTCATGACCTGCGTGCTTGGGATGGTCGTGCGAAGAGAGCGGGAAATCCGGGGATTTGTAAAGACGCCGTTTTACAGAGTGTTAAGTACCGTCCGTTTAGAGGGTCAGACCTTTGAGGGCGAATGGAAAGCGGTAAAAGGCTCAAGATACTTTGAGTCTTTTGACCTTTATAAAGAGAATGGATTTAAAAAGAGAGAGAAAGCGGAGGAGCTTGTATCTTATTTGGAGAATCCGAAGCCGGTGACATGTAAGGTTCTTTCTATTGAGAAGAAGAAAGAAAAGAAAAACCCTCCGCTTTTATATAATCTTGCGGAGCTTCAGAATGAATGCTCTAAGAGATATAAAATAAGTCCTGATGAGACGCTTCGCATTGTGCAGGAGCTGTATGAGAAGAAGCTTGTAACTTATCCGAGAACTGACGCCAGAGTGCTTTCAACGGCAGTGGCGAAGGAGATACATAAGAACTTGAACGGCTTGGCAAAATATGAGACGGCGGCGCCGTTTCTTAAGGATATCGTGAGTTTCGGAAGCCATAAAGGGCTTGAGAAAACAAGATATGTAAATGATAAGCAGATTACAGACCATTATGCCATCATTCCAACCGGTCAGGGGCTTGGCGCGCTGAACTCTGTGCCGCCTACTGCAAAACATGTATATGACACGATAGTAAGAAGGTTCTTAAGTATTTTCTATCCGCCGGCAGTTTATCAAAAAGTCGGCATTGTAACGAAGATTAAGGAAGAGCAGTTCTTTTCTAATTTCAAGGTGCTTTCTGAAGAAGGTTATCTTAAGGTCACAGGCGTATTCCAGCCGAAAAAAGACAGTGACAGCGCGGAAGAAAATGGGGATGTGACTCCGGGAAAGGCTTTGTTTGAACTGATACAGACAATAAAAAAGGGTACAGAGCTTCCGGTAGAGGCTCTCAATATAAAAGAAGGAGAGACATCGCCGCCTAAACGTTACAATTCAGGCTCTATTATTTTGGCGATGGAAAATGCAGGGCAGCTTATCGAGGACGAGGAACTTCGTGCACAGATAAAAGGAAGCGGCATCGGAACCAGCGCCACAAGGGCTGAGATTTTAAAGAAGCTTATACATATTAAGTATTTGGCGCTTAATAAAAAAACACAGATTATCACCCCGGCGCTTCTCGGTGAGATGATATTCGACGTGGTGGACAATTCCATCAAATCCCTCCTGAATCCGGAGCTTACCGCAAGCTGGGAGAAAGGGCTTAATTATGTTGCTGACGGCGATATTACGCCGGAGGAATATATGGTGAAACTCGAAAACTTTATTAAGTCAAGGACACAGGGCGTTTTAGGACTTAATAACCAATATCAGCTGCGGGGCTGTTATGACAAGGCGGCGCAGTTCTACAAGAAAGGAAAGTAAGACATGAAAGAGCTGACAATTAGAGAACTTTACACACTTGAGGAAACCATTGCGAAGGATGTTTTTGAGGGAATGACATACCCGTGGGAGGCGCTTCCCAAAATCGGAGATTTTATTAAGAAGCTTGGGGCTTCTCTGCGTGAAGACGAATATGAAAAGCGTGGGGAAGATGTATGGATAGCCAAGTCTGCAAAGGTGGCGCCGACCGCATTTATCAATGGTCCGGCTATTATTGGGAAAGAGGCGGAGATAAGACACTGCGCGTTTATCCGTGGAAATGCAATTGTAGGCGAGGGCGCCGTAGTGGGGAACTCCACAGAGCTTAAAAACGTAATCCTGTTCAACAAGGTGCAAGTACCGCACTATAACTATGTGGGTGATTCTATTCTCGGGTATAAAGCACATATGGGGGCGGGGTCTATCACATCGAATGTGAAGTCGGATAAAACCCTGACAGTCGTAAAAACGCCGAAAGGAGCCATAGAAACAGGACTTAAGAAATTCGGCGCCATGCTTGGCGACGAGGTGGAGGTAGGCTGCGGAAGCGTTCTGAATCCGGGAACCGTCGTGGGAAAGCATACAAATATTTACCCGCTTTCTATGGTGAGGGGATTTGTTCCGGCGGGAAGCATTTACAAAAAGCAGGGAGAAGTAGTCGAGAAACGCATGTGATAATGGAGGAAATGAGATGTTAGAGATACAGGGATTAAGCAAAAGCTACGGAAAACATCTGGCAGTAGATAATGTGACTTTTATGGTGCCAAGCGGCAGGGTGGGGATTCTTCTCGGACCTAACGGTGCGGGAAAGTCTACGATTATTAAGAGCATTGCGGGACTTCTGCGTTATAAAGGCGGAATAGGAATACAGGGCATGTCGTCAAAAACATTAGAAGCAAAGAAGGTATTTGGCTATGTTCCCGAGATTCCCGCTATGTTTGACGCGCTTACCGTAAGAGAGCATATTGAATACATCAGAAGAGCTTATGGAAGCTCCATTACAGATGAGGAAACGGAGGCGCTTTTGGAGCGTTTTGAGCTTCTTGATAAGCAGGACAAGCTTGGAAACGAGCTTTCCAAAGGTATGATGCAGAAAGTGAGCATCTGCTGTGCTTTGGCTCTGAAGCCGCAGGTCATTCTGTTTGACGAGCCGATGGTTGGGCTTGACCCGAAGGCAATCAAGGAATTGAAGGAAGTGGTGATTGAACTAAGAAACGCAGGTACGACCGTTCTTATCAGCACGCATATGCTTGACATGGTAAAAGAGCTGTGGGACGTCATGTATGTCATGGAAAAAGGAAAGCTCATTAAGGTTTACACAAAAGAAGAATTGGGCGAGAAGGATCTGGATGATGTGTTCTTTGAACTGACAGGCGGTGATGAGTAATGAAAGGGCTTTGGTTTGTTGCAAAGACAAGTTTTATAAATAATGTAAAAAGAGCGTTGAAGAAGCCGGCAACATATTTGATCTTATGCATCATTGTGCTTTATGCATTTATATTCGGCGGGCTGTTTATCGGCTGGAAAGAGACGGGAATCTTCACCTCCGACAAGGCGTTGGTAACGATTTTGACTATATGGGTGTTGTTTATTTTCTTTTCCAACTTTGTCACTTATGCAAAGAAGAAAGGAATTATATTCAGACCGAGCCATGCTCATTTTATATTTACGGCGCCGGTAAGCCCTAAAGCGGTTTTAATCATGGGCGCCATGAAAAATTATGCCCTTGGAAGCTTATTTGCCATTGTATTTCTGATTGTGGAGCTATATGTGTTTGAGATTGGATTTTTAAAAGCATTCCTGCTTTCGATTGTTGTACAGGCTGTGGAAACCGTATTTGAAGCTTCGCTGATTATTTTCCTGTATGCAAATGAGAAGATTACGCCGAAAATGACGACTTTAATGTGCCGGGCGATTTATGTGCTTCTTTTGGGAACCGTTGCAGTGGGCGTATTCTATTTTCAAAAAAATGGCGTGAACCCTGAAGCTATCATTAATTTCATTGACTATCCGGTGATTCAGATGATACCGGTGGCAGGCTGGAATATTGCGCTGTACAGGCTTATTGTTCTGGGTCCGTCCACGTTAAATGTAATATGCGGTATGTTGTATTTTGCAAGTGTAGCTTTTATGCTTTTTACTGCTTTGAGGATGAAATGCACCGGCGAGTATTACGAGGATGCCGCTAAATTTGCAGACGATTATGCGGAATTCTATAAGCGGAGCAAAAGCGGTGAGATGGTATTTAGTATCGGACAAAAAAAGAAATTTAAAAAAGCCGGTAAAGTTGTCTATAAGGGGACCGGAGCGAAAGCGATTTTCTACCGTCAGCTTCAGGAATACAAGAAAGAACGTTTTTTCATATTCGGCGGAATGACTCTTACGGCAGTCATTGTGAATGTGGTTGCAATAAAATTCCTGAAAAATGCATACAGCGCGCCGCCTGAGGTGGTTATGCTCGGTCTGATTGCATATATTACATTTTTGGCTACCGGATATGCGGGCAAATGGGAGAAAGAATTGAAATCTCATTATCTTTATCTTATTCCGGATAAACCGTTTAAAAAGCTTTGGTATGCGACTGTGATGGAACATGTGCGTTCTTTGGCTGACGGAGTGATTCTGTGTGTACCGATGGGGATGTTCGCGTGGAGAATGCCGTTTTTGTATATTATAATGAGCATTATCATTTACACGCTGCTTCAGGCGAATAAACTTTATATGAGAGTGTTGGCGGAGTCGCTGATTGGAAATACGCTGGGGACTACGGGCAGGCAGTTTGTGTATATGCTGTTTCAGGCTGCCATTCTTGGAATGGGTATTGCAATTGCGGTCATTGCGGGAATTTTTCTCGATATGATTTGGGTCTTTGCGATTCTTATCATTTATTGTATATTGAGTGTGATACTGATTATGTTGCTTGCCACGGCAAGATTTGAACTGATGGAGCAGTTGAATTAGAGATAGAGGAGGAAGGTTATGTTACAGGATGCTTATGTTACATTTGAGATTGGAAAGACAAAACATATTGCCCTTGTCGCTCATGACGGGAAGAAGAAAGAGCTGGTAGAATGGTGCGACAAGAATAAAGATATTTTAAAGAGTCACTTTTTATGCGGAACAGGGACGACTTCAAGGCTTATTGCAGAGAAGACGGGACTTCCGGTAAAGGCATATAACAGTGGTCCACTAGGCGGCGATCAGCAGATTGGAGCAAAAATTGTAGAAGGGCAGATTGACTTTATGATTTTTTTGTGGGATCCCCTAGAAGCGCAGCCTCACGACCCGGATGTGAAGGCGCTGCTCCGTATCGCGGTTGTGTATGATATTCCGATTGCAAATAACCTTGCAACGGCGGATTTTATGCTGCATTCAAAATACATGACGGAGGTTTATGACAGAAGAGTGGAGAACTTCAACAAGAAAGTGGAAGACCGTGTAAGTTCCATGAAATAATTGTGTAAGCCGTATTTGAATATAAATAACAGCGTTTCGTCCCCCTCATACATTCCAAATTCAATTAAAGGAAGTGCGGGGGACGCCGCCGCGTTTGCGCCCATAATATGACTCCTGCAAATTACTGTTCATGGCTTCCAGTATATCCGGAAAGTTTATCAACCGCAAGGGAAGCAGTAGGCTGAAAGTAAATGTCTTTTCCTTTATTGCTTTCATACATAAAGTCCTTCAACGGCTTGCTTGTATATTTTGAAAAATCACCGTATATTGCAAATCTTACCCCGTAATTGATGAATTTCTGCAGTATTTCTCCGGCAAGGCAAGTGCTTAAAACAAAGAAATCATTGATAATAGATTCCTTGTTTACGGCAATGTTTGTACAACCTGTTTCGTATTTTATTGTCATAATAAGATCCAAAGCAGATTGGGCGTCTGTAATCAGCAGCTCATCGCTGTTTACAACTGCAATCTCTGTATTATTTTTTCTTATAACTTCTGTTTTCATTTTTACCTCCTATTATTTATTCATATAAACTGTCAATTAATTGGTCAACCATAAAATCAAAGGTTTCTATGTGATTGTGTGGGAGAATATCTTTGTTTTTGATATTCATGATTAAAGCGTAAATGACTGATATTGCCATATCAGTATCAATGCCGAATTTTAAATACGGCCGGCATAGGAAAAGTTGTTTGTTTCTATTATTAGATTCTTCAATTTTTTTTACCTGTTCATTGGATAACTTATTCATCAAAACCGTGAAGTCCATACTGTCTGAATTGTATAAAAAATTGTTTTTATCGTACTCCCGGTAAATAAGCTTCAATGCCTCCGCAACACCATATTTGTCTTTTCGTTTTTCTATAACAGCAAAAGCAGTATCGTAGATTTGTTTTTGGACGGAACATAAAACTTCACAAAAGAGAGCCTCTTTCGATTCAAAGAAAAGATAAAATGCACCCTTTGAGATACCTGCCTGCTTACAAAGTTCATCTACGTTCGTCTTCTTATATCCGTACTGCGTCCAGCTCTGCTTGCAGCTGCAATTATTTTATAAAGTCAAGGATATTTTATGCTTGACTTTTTTTATATATGTGGTATGATAGGAAAGTAATAACTTTAATGCTTTAAAGTGTAACGGTTTAAAGCGACATACTTCATAAACAGAATAGAAAGGCGAGGGAAAGATTATGGGTATCAAATTAACATTACTGATTGTGTTTTTTGCGGTTATGGTTGGTGTAGGTCTTTATGCCAGAAAGCATACGGCAAGCGTAGACGGGTTTGTATTGGGAGGACGTTCGGTAGGTCCGTGGCTTACTGCGTTCGCTTATGGTACTTCATATTTTTCGGCGGTTGTATTTGTTGGTTATGCAGGACAATTCGGGTGGAAGTACGGTATTGCGTCCACATGGATCGGTATTGGAAATGCGGTTATCGGAAGTTTTATGGCATGGGTTGTGCTGGGACGAAGAACAAGAGTTATGAGCCAGCATTTGAAATCTAAGACCATGCCGGATTTTTTCGGCGAGAGGTATCAGAGCAAATCGCTGAAGATTGCGGCGTCGGCGATTGTGTTTATATTTTTAGTTCCGTATACAGCATCTATTTATAATGGTTTGTCACGGCTTTTTGAAATGGCGTTTAACATACCGTATGAAGCATGTGTCATCACAATGGCTGTGTTTACGGCGGTATATGTCATTCTTGGCGGATATATGGCGACGGCTATCAACGATTTTATTCAGGGAATCATCATGCTGATCGGAATTGCGGCAGTAATCGGGGCAGTACTTGCGGGGCAGGGAGGATTCTTAAATGCGGTAGGAGAGCTGGCACGGATTGAAAGCGACGTGGCGGTTACGGCGGGGCAGCAGGGAGCGTTTACATCATTTTTCGGTCCCGACCCGGTGAATCTTCTCGGAGTTGTAATCCTTACTTCCCTTGGAACATGGGGGCTTCCGCAGATGATACATAAGTTTTACGCAATTAAGGATGAGAAATCTATTAATACAGGTACCGCCATTTCTACGCTTTTTGCAGTAGTGGTAGCGGGCGGCTCTTACTTTTTAGGAGGCTTTGGAAGGCTGTTTGACAATCCGTCGCTTTATGACAGTACGACAGGATTGGTTGTTTACGACAGTATTATTCCTCATATGCTGTCCACATTGCCGGATATTTTAATCGGTGTGGTGGTTGTGCTTGTGCTATCAGCGTCCATGTCAACGCTTTCGTCTCTAGTATTGACGTCAAGCTCCACGTTGACGTTGGATTTTTTGAAAGATAACGTCATTAAGAGAATGAGCGAGAAGAAGCAGGTTACGGCCATGCAGATATTGATTGTATTTTTTATTGTAGTATCGGTTATACTTGCGCTTGATCCGTCCACATTCATTGCACAGCTTATGGGCATTTCATGGGGAGCCCTTGCGGGTTCGTTTTTGGCGCCGTTTTTGTACGGCTTGTACTGGAAAGGAGTTACTAGGGCGGCGGTATGGGCAAGTTTCATCACAGGCGTAGGAATTACGGTGTCCAATATGTTTTTGAAATACATTGCATCGCCGATTAATGCGGGGGCTTTGGCAATGATAGCCGGACTCGCGGTGGTGCCGGTTGTAAGTATCATTACACCGAAACTGCAGAAAGCAGACATGGATGCATTATTCAGCTGTTATGATGAAAAGGTTGTTATCACAAAAAAACGTTCGCTGGAGCAGCAGTAAGGTAAGGATATTGATGTAGATGTTAGAAGCGGTCGGGCATCAGGTTTAAGCCAGATGCCCGGCCGCTTAATATATAGATTTATTTTGCGGCTGACAAAATTTTTATTATTTCTTCAACTGCCGAAGTCATAGGAACATTGGCAGATAAACTCTTATCTCTCGAAACAATTTCCACAATATTTTGTTTTATGTTTCGGGGACTGACAATTACTCTGTATGGTACGCCAATAAGGTCGGCATCCGAGAACATGACTCCGGCGCTAACCATGCGGTCATCATAAATGACTTCCACACCTTTGTCTTGCAGTTCTTCATACAACTTGTCGGCATAAGCCTGGATTTCGCCAGCATCAGCGTGAACGGCACAGAGGTGTACCTGCCATGGTGCAACCGCCAAAGGCCATATCGGACCGTGATCATCGTGATGGGCCTCACAGATGGAAGCGGCAAGTCTGCCGATGCCGATACCATAGCATCCCATAACCGGATACTGTGCTTCGCCTTTGGTGTCAATATAAGTCATATTCATGGATTTGGTATACTTGGTTCCGAGCTGGAAAATATTGCCAACCTCAATACCGCGGGACACCGTAATCGCAGGCTTACCGCAATGGGGGCAGATACCGCCCTCTTGTATTTTAGTAAAATCATGGTACTCTGCGCCCTCAATATCACGTCCCATATCCAAACCGGTATAGTGATATCCGTAAATGTTCGCGCCACAGGAAAGATTGTTCATTCCTTTAAGGGAGCGGTCATACAGAACAGTGAAACTACCGCTTAGATTAACAGGTCCGATATATCCGGCGTTAAGTCCGCTTTCTTCGGTAATGATTGCCGGATGGATGTCACAGCCTAGATAATTTGTGAGTTTGGTTTCGTTCACTTCAAGATCGCCGCGGATAAACAGTACAATATAATGGTCATCCGAATTACGCTGGTAAACAACCGCCTTGCAGGAAGTCTTTTCATCACAGTGCAGGAACTCACAAACTTCCTCAATGGTGTGAATGTCCGGGGTGTGTATCAAAACAAGTTCTTGGGCGACATTGTTTTTTTCGTTATGGATAATACATTCTGTCGCCTCCATATTCGCACGGTAATCACATTCTGTACAGACAGCAATAGAATCTTCATCGATAGGGGTAAGCAGCATAAATTCGTAAGAAATATTACCGCCCATCATACCGGAATCGGATGCGACCGAAATAACTTCCGGCAATCCTGCTATTGCATAGATGCGCTCATAAGCCTTATGACACTTATCGTAATAGTCTTCTAAATCTGCCTGACTGGTATGAAAAGAGTAGGCGTCTTTCATTATAAATTCACGAACACGGATCAATCCGGCTCTCGGTCTTGCTTCATCACGGAACTTAGTCTGTATTTGATATATCATAAAAGGGAATTTCATATAGCTCTGTCCGTAATCATGCACAAGATGATTCCTCCATCAGCATATGGTCGGGATATGTTTCAAGCAAAAGCAGATATTCGTCTGATGAGAAGATACGCGTCCGTTTATATAAATGATATACAATGTTTGTAAATCCATAATTTTTGGCAATAAAAGCGCGCTCTTTGGCAATCGTATTCATAGAAATGTTTTTCTGCTCTGAACTTCCCATATACTCTTTATAAAGCGTCTGCAGGGATTGGTGCAGTTCACTGTCTGTATCTCTGCCTGCGCTGTTGGCAAAACGCGCAAAAACTCCGTCGGGCTTTAGAAGGCTGTATACCCTCTGATAGCTGTCTGCCTCCGGTATCCAGTGGAAAGCAGTAGCGGAAAATATAAGGTCGTAAGAATCCCCGTTTCCATCAAAGTTGAGAAAATCAGTATTTTCTAATCTGAAATTTGGATAAGAACTAAACTTTTTCAAACACATGGAAGCGAAATGTTCGCCTGGCTCCACGGCAGTGATAGAACAGCCCTTTTTCAGGAATGGGAGAGTTGCCTGTCCGCTTCCGATACCGATTCCCAGCACTTTAGAATTGAATTTTGAATTCAATGACGAGCTTTTTCTAATGTGGTACTATATTCAATAAAGTAAGAAATCAGCGACAATTAGGTGTTGACAATTTGACAAAACTATACTACTATATTATTAGAAAACGAACATAAGTTCTTTTGCGGAAGGAGATTATTTTATTATGGCAGCAGATGATAAGTTAAAGGCGCTGGATGCAGCGATATCAAAATTGGAGAAGGATTTTGGAAAAGGAACCGTAATGAAGCTGGGAGATGCAAAAGCGAATGTTTCCGTTGAGACAGTTCCTACCGGTTCTTTGAGTCTTGACCTTGCGCTTGGACTTGGCGGGGTTCCGAAAGGAAGAGTAATTGAAATATACGGACCGGAGTCCAGCGGTAAGACAACGGTTACATTACATATGATTGCGGAAGTACAGAAGAGGGGAGGCATTGCCGGATTTATCGATGCAGAGCATGCCCTTGACCCGGTGTATGCAAAGAATATCGGGGTGGATATTGATGAACTATATATTTCCCAGCCGGACAGCGGTGATCAGGCGCTTGAGATTGCCGAGACAATGGTGCGTTCAGGTGCGATGGATATTATTGTAATTGACTCGGTTGCGGCGCTTGTGCCGAGGCAGGAGATTGAAGGAGATATGGGAGACAGCCATGTGGGTCTTCAGGCAAGGCTTATGTCTCAGGCGCTGCGTAAACTGACTCCGGTTATCAGCAAGTCAAACTGCGTGGTTGTTTTCATTAACCAGCTCCGTGAGAAGGTGGGCGTAATGTTCGGTAATCCTGAGACGACGACCGGAGGGAGGGCGCTTAAGTTCTATGCTTCTGTGCGAATGGATGTAAGAAGAACAGAGACTTTGAAGCAGGCGGGAGAAATGGTCGGTAACCGTACCCGTGTTAAAATTGTTAAGAATAAAATCGCCCCTCCATTTAAAGAGGCTGAGTTTGATATCATGTTTGGAAAAGGTATTTCAAAAGAGGGCGATGTGCTTGACCTTGCGGCAAGCATCAATATTGTAAATAAGAGCGGCGCATGGTATGCGTATAACGGCGAGAAGATTGGTCAGGGACGTGAAAATGCCAAGACTTATTTGGCGGCGCATCCGGAAGTGATGGAAGAGCTGGAAGCTAAAGTAAGAGAGCATTATGCGCTTGGTGTGGAGAAAGAGGATGGAGAGGCATAAATGAAAGTCACTGGGATAGAGGCTGTGACAAAGACGAAATTTAAAGTGTTTGTAGACGAGCAGTTCGCTTTTGTATTATACAAAGGCGAATTGTCGCGTTACCGGATTGTCGCAGACGGAGAGATGACAGAAGAGCTGTATCAAAAGATAAGAACAGAGATTATATTAAAAAGGGCAAAATTGCGTGCACTTCATCTTCTGACTGATATGGATCGGACCGAAGTGCAGTTAAGAGACAAATTAAGGCAGGGATTTTATACGGAGGACATCATTGAACAGGCGGTAGATTATGTAAAGTCTTTTGGATATATCAATGATTCCGGGTATGCAAAAAGATATATTGTAAGCAGGCAGGGAAGTAAAAGCAGAAAGGAAATTTATGCAGAGCTCTGCCGAAAGGGTGTTAACCGGGAGGAAATAGATGCGGCAATGGAAGAATGCTGTGAGGACGACAAAGAGGAAGAAGCAATTCGGACATTGATGAGAAAAAGGCGCTTTAATCCGAACACGGCAGATGATATCGAAAAACGGAAGATTTACGGATATCTTTCAAGAAAGGGATTCTCCTATGAGAGCATTCGGAATGTACTGCCTTTGGCAGATTATTAAGTTATTTTTCGTTTGTCGACGGACAATCGTAGGTTGCCGGAATGCTGAATGTATATGGAAGAGCGGATTACTGGAAGGATTTATGAATAGTCTTGTGATATACTGTGGTTAGTATAAGGAGACAGGGAGTTTGAAGAAATGATTGTATAAAGATGTTTACGAAAATCTTATATGGGGCGGCGAGCATGTGGCTTTTGATTGGCTTTATCCTTACTTTTTTGGACATGCAGGCGATTTCTAACTTCTTGGAGCCGACTCCGGGATATTGGGAATGATAATCGCTGCCGTTGTTGGCTGTATTACTCTAATTCCAGGCTTTGTAGCTTTTCCTCTTGCTGCGGGGACAAGGTATGCGCAGATTGCCATCTTTATTTCTACGCTTATGATGGTGGGTATCGCTACATTACCTCTTGAAATGAAATGCTTTGGCAAACGTATTGCACTAAAGAGAAATATTTTGTCGCTGATTCTTGTGGTTATCACATCTTGTGTGGTAGGGGTGCTTATGTTATGATGCAAATTAAAAATTTGTAAAAAGATATAAATTTTTTCTATTGTTATTGCTGTTAAATATTTTGTTGATAATAATCGAACCCCAATTGGGGAGAGAGGCTGGGATAAAAGGAGGTATTCTTGCTTTTGTTTTAGGTTCATTTTCGTCAGGCCATTATATGCTTCGTTTCCGGTTGCAATGGTTTTCATTAAAAAAGGTGTTTCAACGACTAATATTTTTATTTTCATCGGTGCTTGGTCAACGACGAAAATCCCAATGGTATTGTTTGAAATAACACAGTTGGGAAGTAAATTTGCGTTTGTTCGGTTTGGATTAAATCTAATCGCAATTATCGTTCTTGCCGTTCTTATGGAAAAAACAACGACAAAAAAGGATGCAGAAACAATGTATGACTTGGCATCTCAGCAGACAGACAAGAATTAAATATCACTGCCGCACAAATGCAGTGCTTTCACTTAAGACAAGTTTTTATTGCTTGACATAATGGTAAAAACAGTATAGAATTTAAGTGTTGTATTTGTACAATGAAAACTAAATAAGGAGGTGCTCCTGTGCCATGCTTAATATAATTATTGCTGTGATTATTACATTAATTGTAACGGCAGTCATTACTCATTTTGCAACGGTTTCCAATCTTAAGAAAAATGCAGATTCTAAAATTGGAAATGCGGAAAGCAAAGCAAGAGAGATTATAGATGATGCATTAAAAACAGCGGAGACGACTAAGAAAGAAGCTCTTTTAGAAGTAAAAGAAGAATCTATCAGGACAAAGAACGAGCTGGAGAAAGAGACGAAGGAACGCAGAGCAGAATTGCAGCGTTACGAGAAACGTGTTCTTTCAAAGGAAGAGTCACTTGATAAAAAAGCGGATGCAATTGAGCAGCGCGAAGCAGGCTTCGTGGCAAAAGAAGAGTATTTAAGGCAGCGCGAGGCAAAAGTAGAAGAGCTGAACAAACAAAGAGTACAGGAACTGGAAAGAATCTCAGGATTAACCTCCGAACAAGCAAAAGAATATCTGTTAAAAACTGTTGAAGATGATGTGAAACATGATACTGCCAAGATGATTAAAGAGTTGGAGAATCAGGCGAAAGAAGAGGCTTCAAAGAGGGCAAGGGAATATGTTGTCACAGCCATTCAGAAATGTGCCGCCGACCATGTGGCAGAGACTACGATTTCAGTAGTACAACTTCCAAGTGATGAGATGAAAGGCAGAATCATAGGAAGAGAAGGACGTAATATCCGTACGTTGGAGACCATGACCGGTGTAGAACTGATTATTGATGATACTCCGGAAGCGGTTGTTCTTTCGGGCTTTGATCCAATCCGCAGAGAAGTTGCAAGAATCGCGCTTGAGAAATTAATCCTTGACGGACGTATTCATCCGGCGAGAATTGAGGAAATGGTAGAAAAAGCTCAGAAAGACGTGGAGACGATGATTCGCGAGGAGGGTGAAAATGCAGCGCTGGAGGTTGGCGTACACGGCATTCACCCGGAGCTTATCAGGCTCCTTGGAAGAATGAAGTTCAGAACAAGCTATGGACAGAATGCTTTGAAGCATTCCATGGAAGTAGCGCAGCTGGCAGGACTTCTGGCAGGAGAGATTGGACTGGATATAAGAATGGCAAAGCGGGCAGGGCTTTTGCATGACATTGGTAAATCCATTGACCACGATGTGGAGGGTTCACATATTCAAATCGGCGTTGACTTGTGCAGGAAGTACAAAGAGTCGGCAACGGTTATTAATGCAGTTGAATCCCATCATGGCGATGTGGAACCGGAAACGCTGATTGCCTGTGTGGTACAGGCTGCAGATACAATTTCTGCCGCGAGACCGGGTGCTAGAAGGGAAACATTAGAAACATATACAAACAGATTGAAACAATTAGAAGATATCACGAACCAGTTTAAGGGCGTTGATAAATCTTTTGCTATTCAGGCAGGTAGAGAGATTCGTATTATGGTAGTTCCAGAACAAGTATCGGATGAAGATATGGTACTTTTGGCAAGAGATATTTCAAAACAGATTGAGTTTGAGTTGGAATATCCGGGGCAGATTAAAGTAAATGTAATTCGTGAATCGCGTGTTACAGATTACGCGAGATAGGAAATAAGAACAAGCGAGTGTTGTAAAATAACTGAAAGCAGTTGTTTTGCAGCACTCTTTTTATAACAGGAGGTAAACGTATGGGTGAAACGCTGAGAAGAGTGGGAAGAGAATTGAAATATGAGGGGACCATATTAAAGGTATATATGGACGATATTGAAATGCCGGACGGAAAGATAGCGAAGTGGGATTTTATTAATCATGACGGCGCGGCCGCAGTTGTGCCGGTAGCGGACGACGGAAAGATTCTTATGGTGAGGCAGTACCGCAACGCGCTTGACAGATATACGTTGGAGATTCCCGCGGGGAAATTAGATGATGCTAATGAAGATACCGCGGTATGTGCAGCAAGAGAGCTGGAGGAGGAGACGGGATATAAACCTGGGAGAATGGAATTGCTGATTACACTTCGTACGTGGATTGCATTCACCAACGAGAAAATAGACGTATACGCGGCGTACGGGCTGATACCGTCGGAACAAAAACTTGATGAAGACGAGTATATTGACGTTGCGGCGTATACGATGGAGGAGTTGAAGGAAATGATATTTAAAGGTGAGATTCAGGATACCAAAACAGTGTCCGCACTCCTTGCATATGATACAAAATATAGAAAATAGAATAAAAGACAAGACCCGGCATATAATGAAGTATCTGAATGAATGGAGGAATCTGTATGAAGATACGGCAAAGAAGAAAGTATATTATGGCTTTTTATATGGCGGGTTTTTTAATTGGGATTTTGTATGCCAATATGGCTGCAAAACAATACATCACATCTACCGGTATTTTCAGCGAGTATTTTTTAAATCAATATCTTTCCATTGATGTGATTGCAGAAGAATATATAGCCTATATCCTACAGATCCGGGTATTGCCGATTGCTGTATTTGTTGTTATAGGGCAGACCAAGCTGCGCAAGCCGTCGGTGATATGCTGGCTTTTGTGGACAGGCTTCTCAAGCGGAATGCTGATTGTGGCATCTATTGTACAGCTTGGGGTGAAGGGAGTGCTGCTGTGCCTGATTGGAATTACGCCCCAGTTTCTATTTTATATCTTGGCTTACATAGTAATTATGTGGTATTTCTATACTTACCCGGTTTCGACGTGGAACGGAGGTAAAACAATTTTTGTTGTGCTTACAATGGCACTTGGAATACTTACAGAGGTATATGTGAATCCCATTTTAATGAAAATGTTTATAAATGCAATGTAAAATAAAATCTCGGAGTTAAGACGGTATCGGTTAATAGGAAGTACCAATCAAATAGGGCGAGGAACGGCTTGTATGAGCCGCACCTCGTCCTTGATTTTTATAAATCTTCTTAATCCATGCCTCTCAAACTTGACGCGGCCATGCAGGCTGCTAAAGCGCTCCAAGACATTTCAGGTATTGGGAATACCAGTACTCAGGTCATCATTTCAGATACATACTCTGCGGAATATGTTGTTGCCAAAAGGCACTCATTTTTGCAGAGTTTCTTTTTTTATGGGTAGAAATTGGTATTAGCCGACAGCCCTTTTTTACATAACTACTACAAAGGCCGGTTTTTGCGTATAGATGGCGCATTTTTTTCCGGTTTAAAACGCCGCCGGAAAGAGGCATGTGAGATGGATAAACAATTGAAAAAAATCGTGCTGGTCGGTCCGGTGTATCCGTATAAAGGCGGTATCTCCCATTATACGGGGCTTA
>CANAZK010000044.1 GCA_947366105.1 uncultured Lachnospiraceae bacterium
TGCAGTTTCAGATAGTGCATGTGTCCGATTGTTACCGGACTGTCAAAATACTCTCCTGTTCTGCCGTCGCGGAGACGCACCTTACCGTCACGTGAAATCGGAACACCCTTCCACAGCTCTCTGTGTTCTCTGTTCTCAGATAAATACTCCATAACCTCCGGCAGTAAGTCTTCTTTATATTTACTTTCAAATTCATCCCACTCAAGATTTACATAGTCATTTGCAAGATCAAGAGTGTCCATGATATCAATCTCATTTGCCCCGTCAAACACAGGCGTTGCAATGTTAAATCCTAACGCTTTCGCAGCAAGACTTAAGTGAATTTCAAGCACCTGCCCAATGTTCATACGCGACGGCACGCCGAGCGGATTAAGCACGATATCCAAAGGACGTCCGTTCGGAAGGAACGGCATATCCTCCACCGGAAGCACACGAGAAACAACACCCTTGTTACCATGCCGTCCGGCCATTTTATCACCCACGGAGATTTTTCTCTTCTGCGCAATGTAAATGCGGACCGCCTGATTTACACCCGGCGATAATTCATCCCCGTTGCTTCTTGTAAACACCTTCGCATCCACAACGATACCATACTCTCCATGAGGCACTTTAAGGGAAGTATCTCTTACCTCTCTCGCCTTCTCTCCAAAGATTGCACGTAAAAGTCTTTCCTCCGCCGTAAGCTCAGTCTCTCCCTTTGGAGTAACCTTGCCTACAAGGATATCTCCCGCGCGCACCTCTGCGCCGATACGAATAATACCTCTGTCGTCAAGATCTTTGAGCGCGTCATCACCAACGCCCGGAATATCACGGGTAATTTCCTCCGGTCCCAGCTTCGTGTCTCGTGCTTCTGCTTCATATTCTTCAATATGGATAGATGTATAAACATCATCTTGTACTAACCGCTCGCTTAAGAGTACCGCATCCTCGTAGTTATAACCTTCCCAAGTCATAAACCCGATAAGCGGATTCTTTCCGAGAGCCATCTCACCGTTGGATGTGGATGGTCCGTCGGCAATTACCTGACCCTTTTCAACCTTTTCGCCTTTCACGACGATCGGTCTCTGATTGTAACAGTTACTCTGATTGCTGCGCAGGAACTTCGTAAGCTTATAAGTCTTCTTCGTTCCGTCTTCATGTCTTATGATAATCTCCTTTGAAGCAGCTCGCTCCACAACGCCCGCTTCTTCAGATACAATACACACGCCTGAGTCAACAGCCGCTTTAGTTTCCATACCTGTTCCTACGACCGGCGCCTCTGTCATCATAAGCGGCACAGCCTGGCGCTGCATGTTGGAACCCATAAGCGCACGGGTCGGGTCGTCATTTTCAAGGAACGGAATAAGTGCAGTGGCTACTGAAAATACCATCTTAGGCGATACATCCATGTAGTCAAATGCCGTCTTTTCATATTCCTGAGTCTCCTCACGGTAACGGCCGGCAACATTTTTCTTAATGAAATGCCCCTCTTCGTCAAGAGGCTCATTTGCCTGTGCCACGTGATAATTGTCCTCTTCGTCAGCTGTCATATATACAACTTCCTCAGTTACGACAGGATTCTTAGGATCTGTTTTATCTATTTTACGGTACGGCGCCTCTACGAAGCCATACTGGTTAATTCTCGCATATGTTGCAAGAGAGTTGATAAGACCAATGTTCGGACCTTCAGGCGTCTCAATCGGACACATTCTTCCATAATGAGAGTAATGAACGTCCCTGACCTCAAATCCGGCTCTGTCTCGCGAAAGACCGCCCGGTCCAAGGGCCGACAAACGTCTCTTGTGCGTAAGCTCGCCAAGAGGATTGTTCTGATCCATGAACTGTGACAGCTGTGAAGAACCAAAGAATTCTTTCACTGCAGCCGTTACCGGTTTGATATTGATGAGCGATTGAGGAGAAATACCCTCCAAGTCCTGAGTCGTCATTCTCTCGCGCACCACTCTTTCAAGTCTTGAAAGACCGATTCTGTACTGGTTCTGTAATAACTCGCCAACCGCACGGATACGTCTGTTTCCTAAATGGTCAATATCGTCGTCGTTTCCAAGACCATATTCAAGGTGGATATTATAGTTAATAGAAGCTAAAATATCTTCCTTTGTAATATGCTTCGGAATCAGCTCATGAACACTCTTTCTAATCTGTTCCCTTAATTCGTCAATGTCGCCTGCCGTTTCTTCCAAAAGCTCCGCAAGCATCGGATAATATACTAATTCTGTTATGCCTAACTCTTTTGCATTCACATCCACTATACTCTCTAAGTCTACCATCATATTAGAAAGTACTTTAATATTGCGCTCTTCACCTTTCACCCATACAAACGGAACCGCAGCATTCTGTACGGCATCTGCAAGTTCTCTTGTGAATGTCTGCCCAGCCTCCACAAGCACCTCTCCTGTAATCGGACTTGCAACGTCTTCCGCCGCCGTTTGTCCGCAAATACGGTTCTTAAGGGCTAACTTCTTATTAAATTTATAACGTCCTACCTTCGCCAAATCATAACGCCTTGCATCAAAAAACATGCTTGTGATCAAGCTCTCGGCGCTGTCCACTGCCAAAGGCTCGCCCGGACGAATCTTCTTATATAATTCGAGAAGGCCTTCCTGGTAGCTTTCGGCTGTATCTTTTCCAAAGCTCGCCAAAATCTTAGGCTCTTCACCGAATAAATCAGTAATTTCTGCATTTGTGCCAAATCCCAGCGCACGGATAAGCACGGTAATCGGCACCTTTCTCGTTCTATCTACACGTACATAGAAAACGTCGTTGGAGTCAGTCTCATATTCTAACCACGCGCCACGGTTTGGGATCACAGTCGATGAGTACAGCTCTTTTCCGATTTTATCGTGGGCAACCGCATAATAAATACCAGGCGAACGAACTAACTGGCTTACAATAACACGCTCCGCTCCATTGATCACGAATGTACCTGTCGCTGTCATAAGCGGAAGATCGCCCATGAAAATCTCATGTTCGTTAATCTCATCTGTCTCTTTATTGTAAAGCCTTACCTTCACCTTAAGCGGCGCCGCATATGTTGCGTCGCGTTCTTTACATTCCTCGATGGTATATTTTACATCATCCTCGCATAATGTAAAATCTACAAACTCCAAACTCAAATGACCGCTGTAATCAGCAATCGGCGAAATATCATCAAACACTTCTTTTAATCCTGCGTCAAGAAACCACTGGTAGGAATCTTTCTGCACTTCGATTAAATTCGGCATCTCGAGAACTTCTTTTTGTCTGGAATAGCTCATACGGGAACTTTTTCCATTTGTGATGGGACGAATTCTGTTTTTCTCCATTGACGTTCACTCCTTGTATATTTATTTGGTTTCGGGTTATTTCCTCTAATATACAATGAAAACGGCGATTTTTACCAATTTTCATCGCATTATGTGGGCATGATTCTCCACAATAGCGCATTTTTAACCTTACCATACAATTTTGGGCTTGTCAAGGAAAATTTTACAAGAAATACGCCTGCTCCAGCAAAAGTATTTTCTCCTTTTTAAGATATATCTCCTTCGGCATTCCCTCATGTTCCATATCCCATTGATATTTTGATATCTTCCAGTCAAGCATGTGCTCCGACTCCTCCGCCGGCCTGAACGTGATGTTATATTCAAACAAATCCTCTGTCACCCGCGGTTCCAACACTTTGAATGTAAAATAATCGCTTGACAAAGGTTTTACCGTCTCAAATTCATGGGCACGGATTCCGATTATTTTTTTCCCGCCGTCTTCTCCAATGACTTCAAGTATATTTTTACACCCCGTCAGTCTTGCCGCCTCCACCGTTTCAGGATTGGCAAACAACTCTTTCGTCGGCTTGTGTACAATAATTCTTCCTTTATCTATTACCATGGCCTCCTCGCTGAACCGGTAGATTTCGTCCCTGCTGTGGGAAACCAAAATAACGATTCCCGGATAGTCTTTGAGAAGTTCCATGCATTCCCTCTGCATCTTATCCTTGAGATACACGTCAAGCGCCGAAAAAGGTTCATCCAAAAGAATCACATCCGGTTCATACACCATGATTCTCGCAAGCGCCGCTCTCTGCTGCTGTCCGCCCGACAGTTCGCCCGGAAACCGCTTCTCCAGCCCTTCCAATCCGAAACGCTTCATTATATTACGGACCCTTTCTTCCCGCTCCGTCTTTCCGCACTTAAGACCGACACCGATATTTTTTGCCACAGTCATAGTCGGAAACAACGCATAATTCTGAAAAAGATACCCGCACCTGCGTTCCTGAGGCGTAAGTATAATCCGCTTTGAAGAATCATACAGCGTCCGTTCTCCAACTGCAATTCTCCCTTTATCCGGTTTCTCAATCCCCGCAATGCTTTTTAGCGTCAGGCTTTTGCCGCATCCTGAAGCCCCCAAAATCCCGATTCGTTTACTTTCGCTCTTGAAATCAATATCCAGTTTAAATGCCCCGAAATCTTTCGTTATCCTAACTTCCACCGACATAGCTACCACCGTTTTACATTCTTCATATTTCTTCCAAATATCAGGTTCATTACCAACACAATCAGAAATGCAATTATCATCACAATAAAAACCCACACTCCCGCAGTCACATAGTCTCCGTCCTGAATAACCATCGCGATTTTCTGCGAAATGGTTCCCGTCTTCCCCGGAATGTTTCCGGCAAGCATGGAGGTCGCGCCATATTCTCCAAGCGCCCGTGCAAATGTAAGGATGGTTCCCGACGCTACGCCCGGACCGGCAGACGGGATTACCACTTTCCAAAAGATGGAGAATTCCGACATACCAAGTGTCCTCGCCGCATAAATGAGATTCACGTCAATCTGTTCAAACGCCGCTCTGGCGTTCCGATACATAAGCGGAAACGCAATCACAGTCGCCGCAACCACGCACCCCGCCCACGACTGGATAACCTTAATATCAAACTCCTCCAAAAGAAAGCCGCCTACCGGTCTCCTTGTACTGAAGATAAGCAGCAAGAAGAATCCTGCCACCGTCGGCGGCAGGATCATCGGAAGAGTCAATATTCCGTCCAATATCGCTTTCATTCCCCGCGTTGCTTTCACCGTTTTTCTCGCCGCATAGATTCCGAGAAAAAACGAAATAATTGTAGCGGCGATTCCCGTTTTTAAAGAAATCCAAAGGGGACTGAAATCAAGCCCCGCAAACACTCCTCTCATTTCCTCCATCTTAACTCCTTCTATAATATAGTTGTTTCATTAATTCAACACTTCCTACTTAATAGAATTATTATACGATACAAATAAATCATTTTCAATTTTAGAAATACATTGGTGTCCGGAAATCCGGTCCAAGATTTCCGTCTGCCGCCTCGTCCATCCGCTGCATATATTTTGACGCGTTTACATCTAAAGTTCCCACTGCCTCTTGGAACTGCTCCCATGTACTTGGCGCTATAAGCGGAATTGCCGACGGACTGCTGTTCATCAGCCAGTAATATACAAGCTGTATCGGGGAAATTCCGCTTTCTTTTGAAATTTCTTCAAGCACTTTCAACCGGATTCTGCTGTCCTCGCTGATATACTGTCCCGGAACACCCACATTCTTCTTGCCATATGCGCCTTTGATTAACGGACAATAAGCAATAAGCGTCATTCCTGTATCCTTGATAAACTCTTTCATTTCTAATTCCACATATTTCTGCTGTCCGAATACAGACTCCTGTTTCGGTCTTAAATAGCTGTGTCTCTGCTGTACGCAGCAGAATGGTTCCCATCCATTTTCTCTGCAGATGGCAAGCGAACGTTCCAATCGCCACGCCGAAAAATTGCTTGCTCCAATATGTCTTACTTTACCTTCTTTTATCAGCTCCTGAAGCGCCCCAAGGGATTCTTCCATCGGAGTATCAAAATCATCCGTATGCAGATAATATAAATCCAAATAATCAGTACCCAGCTTTTGTAATGTCTTTACACACTCTTCTTTAATCTGCTTTTTGGTCGTTCCATATTCAATTCCCGGATACGGAAAACCTACTTTACTCGCAAGTACGATCTCCCCGCGTTTTCCCGTCTCTTTCAACCAACGTCCGATGATGCGCTCACTGTCTCCGGCATCGGAATTTCCGCTTGGAGAACGTCCGTAAATATTCGCCGTATCGAAGAAGTTGCCGCCGGCCGCAACATATTCGTCCATTCTTTTGAAGGATTCCTTTTCATCAATCTTAGGACCGAAGGACATCGTTCCAAGTCCCATCTCAGATACCATCAAACCGCTTTTTCCTAATTCTCTCTGCTTCATATCGTCTCTTCTCCTTTTTATTTTCCTATTTTCGTAACTTCACACGGAAGTCCTCTCGTTGTAAATGCCGGAAGCTCTTTTCCGATATATCTGTCATCAAACACAATATTGTTGGAACATGCTTCTAATCTGAACGGATTTTTTTCTTTCTCCGGGTACCACCATCCATGTGCAAGGGCAACCGTTCCCGACGCCATCTTATCATCAATCCTGACTTCCTGACGCACTTCCCCCGCTTCCGTCGTAACAAGAATCCAGTCCCCATCGTTAAGAGCACGTTTCTTTGCAATATCACTGCTTACAAATGCGATCGGATTCGGTTCTTTCTCTCTCTGCTCCCGAATCTGTCTGCCTGCCGTATGATAAAAATACTCTGATTTATAATTGGTAGACAGATACGGATATTGAGAGGACACTTTGTTATATTCACAATATACCGGAAGCGGTGCATTCCCCTTTTCTTCCATCTTATCAGAATATAGATTGATTTTTCCGCTCTTTGTCGGGAAGCCGTTTTCTCTGTATTTTCCGCACACAACCGGTTTTGGCTTTTCTTTCGATTCAATGACTTTCTTTTCACGGACTTCTTCTATAGTAATGCCGAAAGGTTCTAGATATGTATTCCAAAAATCATCCATCGTATCCCAAAATTCCTCTTTATAACCCATGGCTTTTGCCATCTCATTGATAATCTCCAAATCGCTCTTAGCCGTAGCATCCGGAACAAAATTCGGGCAATAATAAATGTTATCTTTTCCGTCAACTTTCACACTTTCATATTCCATATAAACAGCCGCCGGAAGAATGATATCCGCAAGCATAGCCGTCGGTGTAATGAAGAAATCACTTACCACCATAAAATCAAGCTTACAGAACGCTTTTACAAGTTCTTGTCTGTTCTCCCAAATCATGGCCGGGTTTCCGCCCTGCACATAAAGCACCTTGATCGGATATGGCTTTCCCGTATTCAATGTATCTGCAAGAGCTTTTCCACTGGATTCATTAAAATTATCCAAAAAATGATCCTGATATCCAATAATCTGTTTTCGTTTTTCAGGATCATTATATGGACAGAGTTCGCTTCTTGTAATCTGTTTTCTCTGCTGCACCCGCTTTGCCGACATCATCCCTCTTGCTGCCGCGGCCCCTTCTTTGTCTACATTTCCGGTCACCGCCATCAAAATATCAACGGCGCGGCTCTTCTGAAAACCATCCAAGTTGTGATCCATGGCATTACCGACTTCAAAAACCCCCGGTCCGCCAAGCGCTGCCATTTTAGCTGCCGCCTCAATAACCTCCGCAGAAACCCCTGTGATTTCTGCCGTTTTTGCCAAAGAATATTCTTTTACATGGTCTTTTAACTTCTCAAAACCATAAGTGCATTTCTCAATATAAGCTTCGTCATACCATTTTCGCCTGATAATCAGGTTCACCATGCCCAGCGCCAGAAAAATGTCCGTTCCCGGTTTAAGTGGAATCCATATATCCGCTTTTTTTGCATGCTGCGTATTACAAGGATCAACCACTATCAGTTTCGTACCATTGGCACAGGCTTTCTGAATAGACGCCGCCAACGCTTTATTCGTGTTATAAGGATTCGCTCCCCACAAAACTACGAATTTTGTATCCTTTGTTATTCTTGGATTCAGCATAAATCCAAAAGTTTCTTTCGCCGCATTCATAGAAGCTGCGTGGCACATATTAGCCGCTCCCATGCTGTTTACCGTACCTATAGTGTTCATAAAACGCTCATAGATCATGTTAAAATACGGTTTGTTAAATCCACGTATTCCCAAAAACGTGTTAGGACCATATGTATCCACCGCATCTTTGAATTTTCTTCCAATCTCTTCAAACGCTTCCTCCCAGCTAATCTCTTTCCACTGGTTTTCACCTCTTTCCCCGATTCTTTTAAGCGGCATTCTAACGCGTTCCTGATGGTTCATAAGATTAAGTCCATTTCTTCCTGTCGCACACCAAACCGTTCCCTCGGAAGAATCCGGACGAATCTTTTCCACATTCCCACTGCCGTCTAAATCCACGAGCAACGCACACTGCTGTCCACAAAATTTACAATTTGTACGAATACCTTTCTGTTCCATATTAGTCCCCCTCTTTTAATTTTTCAATCCGCTGCCGGTGATTCCCGCCAGGAAATGCTTGTGCATGAATATGTATACCAAAAACGGCGGAAGGAAATTCATCATCGCCGCGGCCATTGTCAGGCCATAGTTTACATCCACGCCGCCCTGTATTGCCGCAAGACCTACCGGAAGCGTCTTTGTGGCATCCGTATTTGATACGATCAACGGCCACAAAAGACTGTTCCAGCTCCTTGTAAAGAATAAGATTCCTACCGTTATCAGAATCGGACGGATAATCGGCAATACAATTTTCATAAATACCTTTCTGTCGGAACATCCATCCAAACTGGCGCTTTCAAACATTTCTTTTGGTATATCCACAATTGCCTGACGTATCAGCACAACTCCCAGCATAGACGGGATCGGTAAAATAAGCGGCCAAAACGTATCCATAAGCCCGAATTTCCCAATCATCAGCCAAAGCGGCACTACCGTTGCCGGGAATGGAATACACAAAGTTGCAAAAAATATAAAATAAATTTTATTATCTCCCGGAAAATGTTTCTTTACAAAGGCAAATGCCGCCATACTGCATATTGCAAGAGTCCAAATTACTCCGACCACCGAAATAAATAAACTGTTCCTCATCCATAACCGGAAACTCTGCAGTGAAAATATCTGCTGATAATTAGAAAAAGTATAGGTACTGACATCAAAACTTATGACATACTCTGAGTAAGTAACCTGCAGCGAACAGATCAGCATATATCCAAAAGGAAGCAGCATAAGCAGCGCCAATATCAGTACCAGTGTTGTCGTAATTGCATTTGTAATTTTCTTCATAAGCTCTCAACTCCTAATACAAATCTGTTGTTTTCTGGTTCAGCAGTTTCCTCTGCATAAATGTAAGAAAAACAACCAAAATGATAAGAACGTTTCCAATTGCCATTCCATATCCTACCTTTGAATATTTAAAGCTGTACTGATACAGAGACATCATAAGTGTCATTGTCGTTCCCTGACCGGGACCCCCGCCGGTCATAATATAAATCATATCAAATGCCTGGAAGGTTCCCATTACCCCCAGGAATAAAATCATAATTGTTGTAGATTTCATAAGCGGAGCTGTTATATAACGCATCATCTGTATGCCGGACGCCCCGTCAATCACTGCCGCCTCATAATAACTGTCCGGAATCTCCGCCAAATAAGCCAAGTATAATACCATATAGTACCCGGTTGCCATCAAGACTTCCATGCTGATGAGCGCCGGATATATCATTTCTTTCGAGCCCAAGATCATATTAGACTCAATTCCGAAAACTGCCAGGAAATGCGCCAGCGGCGACTCATTATTATTAAGAAGGATCCTCCACACGATACACACGATTCCCGTGGATGCAAGACTTGGAATAAACATCACATTTCTAACGATTTTTCCAAGCCATGTAGTTCTTCTGTTGTTGACCCACACTGCCACGCAGAAACCAAGAAGCGTCTGAAGCGGTACAATAGTACCGACAAACACAAATGTGTTCCGAATACTTTTTAAGAACATCTTATCTTGAAACAATGATTTGTAATTTCCAAAACCTGTAAAAGAAGGCGTTCCCAAAGCATTATAATTTGTAAAACTGAATCCTCCCGAAATCAGGATTGGAAGATACCAAAAGATAATCACCACCAATAGAAATGGCAATATATACAGATATCCGCTGTAGTCCGTTTTTTTCTCTCGTTTTTTCTTTATTTTCCCCATAGAATATCCCTACTAAAAAGAGGCAAAAACAATCTGTCTTTGCCTCACGAATCTTTGCTTGATTATTTTTTCGGTGCTGCGTAGTCTAAACCGTTTGCATATTCAGTTACATCCTTCATAGCTTCTTCCGGAGTCATTTTCCCATTCATCATTTCCTGAAGATCTTTCCAAAGATAATCGTAAACTTCTGGTGCACGTCTTGCAGCTGTGATTGGGCGGATCGTTCCTTCGTCTACTGCCTTTGTCCATGACTCTTGAAGCTCCGGAACGCCAAACCATTCCTGATCTTTCATGTTTGAATTGGATTTTGCAAGTTCGTGGTATTTTCCGCCGCCCTCTTCACCTGTTACATATTTGATAAATTCAAACGCCAGATCTTTGTCTTCTGCTGCCGACATTAATACTAACTGGTCAACGCTGGCTCTTGATCCCATAGCTCCGTTATTGCCTTGAAGTTCAAAAGTATATCCGTAATTAACACCATTTGACTTTAACTGTTCAAACATACTTGAGTTTGCACTTACGAAACCGATTGCTGCTTTTCCCGGAACAAAGTATTTCTCAAACGCTTCATTGTTTGTAAGCGACATGGTGTCTTCCGGAAGCACATTCGCCGTATTCTTTAAGTCATATAAAAACTGTGCCGTCTCAATGCCTTCTTTTTCATCAAGGATACATTTTCCGTCTTCATCAAAGATATCGCCGCCTGCCTGGTAAATGTATGAATACCAGTTCCAATTAAGATCCTGATAGAATGTCTGTCCCCAACCCTGGGCAACGCCGTACTGATCAATCTTTCCGTCGCCGTCTGTATCTTTTGTCGCTGCTTTTGCAATTCTCATAACATCTTCCCAGTTCTTCGGAGCTTCCTCGCCGATAGACTCCAAGATATCAGTATTGTAGAATGTAGCTACACATGCCTCCGGACCTGACTGGGCAATACCGTAGTTCTTTCCGAAAATTTTGTACTGCTCTCCTAAAACGGTGTACTTTTCATAGTCTTCATCTGTAAGATATTTTCCCAAGTCTTCTACTGCACCCGCGTCAATATATGTAGGAAACATCTCCACATACATATATCCTACATCCGGACCTGAATTTGTTGAAATCGCAGAAGAATATTTTGCTTCATAATCTTTCCATGAGATAAACTGGAAAGTAACGTCTACATCGTGCTCCTTCTCAAACGGAGCGGCTATTTCATTCCAAATAGTTTCGTCTTCTCCATTTAACTTAGCCGGAAGCCATACTTCAAGTGTTTCTGTTTTACCTTCCCCTCCGCCGTCTTTTTTCGCTTCTTTTTTGTCTGAACCGCATCCAACAAGCATCGTTGCTATCATTGCTGCGCATAATAACAGACTTACAACTTTCTTTTTCATTCTCTTTTTTCTCCTTTCTTTATATCAAAGTATTTCCCTCAAAACCAAACAAGTGGTTCCATGACATACGGTAACTGTGCGCCCACACCCAGTTGTTTCCAAATTGTGGGTTCTGTATTGCCTTATCAAAAAGTTCCTCATATATATCATGTATTTCCTGATAACTTGTCACATCGAAAATACTTTTAATCCTGCTGTCATCATTGCTTCCTCTTCCCGGAATCAGATTGCATCTCTCGCTTAGTGTAATGGATTCTGCCTCTCTAAATTCTTTAAAATATCTTTCTTTATCAGCAATAAGCTTATCAATATGCCAAAAGAACAGATCTCTCGACGCGTCTTTCAAGTCTTCCGGACTCAATGTACCTGCCAGATAATTTCCTTTTCCGCCTCCGCCGTTGAAATAAGCAAATATCGTGTGAAGTTCCATTCCCAACTCATCCGCAAATGCTTTCGCCGCCTGTACCTCTCCAATATTAAACTGATAAAGATGGTAATTGATCATCGCATAACCTTTGAAACCTCTTGCTCTTGCTTCTTTCAAAGTCGTTCTAATATTCTCTTTTATCTTTTCAAAATTAAATCCATGCATACGATCATAAGATTCCTGACTGAATCCCGGCATAGAAAAAAGAAGTCCATACCATTTCTCGCAGCTCTTTACTTTAGTAAAATCCAAAACCTTGCTGGCGTTCGTACTCATGTCCAGTCTGATACCTACTTCATCCATGTAATTCAGGATATCCGGCAGATGGGGATTTAAAGTCGGTTCATACCAATTATAAATTCTATAAATACAATCCGGTGTGATAATATCGTGATTCAACATGTGTTCATGTAATCTCCTGAACTCTTCAACCGTCATATAATACGGTGTAATGTCCTTATTCTCACCGCGTCTGTTTTTATTTCCGGTGAGACAATATTTACACATGGCATTACAAATATTAGTCACATCCATATATACCTCTGTATAACGATTTGGCGCCGCTGTATAATGTACTTCCTCGAATTTGGGATTTCTGTGGTCTGTTAATTCCAGCATAATATTCTCCTTTTTTCGACAATTTATTAATCGCATTCTACTCCTCACTCTATTTTATTGTCAAATCGTTATTTGTAATAAATTATCTTTATTTATTGTTTTTTTCTATAACCCATTCACGGCCACAAACGCCCCATTTACGGCCTTTTACGCATAAAAAGAGCGTGTTCCACAGAACAACGCCCTTTTTTATTGTATTTATTTAGTACAATCCCATCTTGCTTCACGCTCCTACTTTTTCTCAAAACTTGTGTCAAAATAGTAACGTTCAAAGATCCTCTTGGCTTTCTCCGAGATAATAAACTTCCGAAAACTCTCAGCTGCTTCTTCCTGCGCCTTATCTGCCTCCTTGTTATTCACACGGCACACCGGATAACTTACATTCCCCGTAAGATCCCGGCTTACCATCTCGAGAATCTCTACTTTATCTTCATATCCGTATGTGTCTGAATAATATGTGGTTCCCACCTCGCAGGCGCCCTCCGCCACCGCCATAAGAACCTTGCTCACATTGCCCTGTTCGCTGACCTCCACGCCGCCCAGCGATACCGACACCTGCTCCGCTGTAATTTCAGAGTTATTCTCTGTTTTTTCCAAAATTCCTAAATTCACAAGCGCATCTCTTGTGTACCTTCCAACCGGTACGCTTCCGCCTGCAAGAGCAATGCTCTCTGCCTCCCGGAGATTAGAAAGACCCGTTACCTCCGTGCCGCCGTCCTTTAATGTAAGGACAACCACCTGATTATTTACTACATCTGCCCGCGTTCCGTCCACAACAAGTCCGGCAGACTTAAGTGTATCCATCTGCTCTTGTGCAGCGGAAAAGAAAATGTCGCATTCGTACCCCTCCTGAATCTGTGTCAGAAGCGTTCCGGAACTGTCCGCATGAAATATAATCTTCACATCCGGGTTCTCTTTGCTGTACTCTTCTGCAATCTCTTCCATTACTTTGCTTAAACTGGCTGCGATAAACACCTGAATCTCCGGCTCCCTGCTTTCTTTTCCGCAGGCAGCAAGAACCATTGCCATCCCTGCTGCCAAAAGCGCCGCAGCGGCTTTTCTAAATTTCCGCACCGGCTTTACCTCCGATAATTTCAACAAGCACAACCTCATCTCCGACTTTTATATGTCCGCCGCGAACCACTTCCGCAAACACGCCCTCCCGAGGCATAATACAGTCTCCCATCTTTTTATAAATCTGACAGTGGCTGTGGCACTTCTTCCCGATCTGCGTCATCTTAAGTACCGCATCCCCTATATGAAACACAGAACCCACCGGAAGGTTCTTAAAATCATATCCTTCTACAATCAGGTTTTCGCCAAACGCGCCATTGTCCACTTCCGCGCCTCTTGCCCGGAATTCCTCAATCTTTTCATGGGAAAGAAGGCTCACCTGACGATGCCATTTCCCCGCATGGGCATCTCCTTCAATTCCCCAGTCCGCAATAAGCTCTGCCTCCGGCACCTCCGTCTTCTGAATTCCGCGAATATCGCTGATACAGATTCCTCGTAATACTCCCATTCTATCCTCCTATCTGCGCCATCTTCTTCATCTCCGTAATCTCCCGCCTTTCTTCAAAGCAGTGCGCCTTTGGTTTCCTTAAGACAGCCTCCTCCAATATTTTTCTAATCTTCTCCGTTATATCCTCATCCGCAGACTGCTCTCCCTGTTGGCGCAGCACGTCCCTTATGGAAATGCTCTCTCCATAGCAGAGACAAGGTTTTATCTCTCCCTTGGCAGTCATACGAATCCTATTGCAGCCTGCGCAGAACTTTCCGTGAATGGCGCTGATGAATCCGACGCCTCCCGTAAATCCCGGAATCCTGTGATATACCGCCGGACCGTTGCCATGCACCTCATTATCTATTTCCAGTTCCCCGTAAATATTCTCCAGTTCCCGCAAGACATCTCTGTTTGAAACCGAAGCAATACCGTTTCCGCTTCCAATCGGCATCATCTCGATAAATCGGATGTCCAAAGGTTTCTTTTCTGCCAGCAAAACCATATCCTTCCACGCGGTTTCATTTATCCCCGGCATGAGAACCGTATTAATCTTCACTCTGATTCCTGCTGCAAGCGCCTTTTCTATTCCATCTAAAACATCCTGTAGCCTGTCAAATCCCGTGATTTTCTCGAACTTGATTTTGTCCAAAGTGTCAAGGCTTACATTGATTCCGTCAACTCCCGCTTCTTTTAGTTCCTCTGCAAATTCTCGAAGAACAACTCCGTTTGTAGTAAGCGTCACCTGATCAATGCCCGGTACGCTTTTTATCATCCGTACAAGCGCCGGACAGCCTTTACGCACAAGCGGCTCCCCTCCGGTTATCTTTATCTTGCAGATTCCAAGCTTTGCCGCCTCCTTACAGACCGCCGCAATCTCTTCATAGGTCAGAATCTGCTCCATAGGAATCCACTCCACTCCGCAGGGCATACAATAGCCGCATCTTAGATTGCATCTGTCCGTGATGGATATTCTCATATAATCAATTTCCCGTTTATATAAATCTCTCATACCGATCCCTCTCTAATCCCGCTCTCTCATGAATGTCCCCGACTTTCCCCCGGTTTTCATACAAAGTCTGATATCTGTAATCTTCATGGACTTGTCCGCCGCCTTACACATATCATATATAGTCAGAAGCGCCGTATTCACTCCGGTAAGCGCTTCCATTTCTACTCCCGTTTTCCCAAACGTCTTGACAGTACAGGAAGCTTCTATGGCACATTCTTGGCCAAGATACTCAAACTCAACCTCCGCTTTGGCGAGATTCAAAATATGGCAGAGCGGAATCAGCTCCGGCGTCTTCTTTGCCCCCATAATTCCCGCAACCCTTGCCACGGCAAGTACGTCTCCCTTTTTCATGCCTCCATTTTTCACAAGAGAAAAACACTCCTCACTCATATAGATTTTTCCCTTTGCACAGGCCTCCCGTTCCGTGTCGGCCTTTGGGCTTACGTCTACCATTACCGCTTCGCCATTCTGATTAAAATGTGTAAGTTCATTCATTGGCTATACTCCTTTTCCAAATCCGCAGTTGGGAAATGTACATACCGGGCAGTTGAGGCAAAGCCCTCCCTCTCCCAATCTGTCCAAATCCTGTTTTACAAGCTTCTCTCCCGCGAGAAGTCTCGGCAGTACCAAATCAAATATTGTCCGTCCGGCATACATTACGCATCCCGGAAGCCCCATAATTGGAATCTCCCCTTTATAATATGCCAGCATAAACATCGCTCCCGGCAGCACCGGCGCGCCATAGGTCACAATTTCAGCTCCTGTATTCTTAATAGCAAGAGGGGTCCTGTCATCCGGATCCACGCTCATTCCTCCGGTACAGACAATCATATCCATACTCGCATCAAGCATCTTATGAATCACGCCCGTTATCTGTTCATGGTCATCGCCGGTAAGCTCGTGCATTCGTATCTCCATACCGTATTCCGCAAATTTTTCCTTAATCACCGGAGTAAATGCATCTTTGATTCTGCCCTTATAAACTTCATTTCCGGTTGTTATAAGCCCCACCTTCTTCATACCATAAGGAAGTATAGTGAAAATCGGCGCGCCTGCCGCTGCCTGCTCCGCCTCCTTCATCTTATCTTTCTTAATGACAAGCGGAATCACCCTCGTTCCGGCAATCTTATCTCCTCTCTTCACAGGAAAATCCCCATGCCGGGCGGCAATCATCATCTCGCCAAGACCGTTTATCTTTTTAAGCTTCTCTCTGTCAATCTTAAGCACGCCGTCACACTCCGCAATCAGCTCAATCTTCCCTTCTTTTACATCAGAGCCGCGCATATGCTTTCCCTTGCAAATATTATATAAAATCTGTGCCGCATCATTTTCATGCAGCATATTCTCGTTATTCTCCCATACATAAATATGCTCTTTGCCTACGCTCAAGAGAACCGGAATATCCTCCTCCCGGATTACGTGTCCTTTGCGAAATACAGCATCCTTCACAACTCCCGGTATAATCTGTGTAATATCATGGCAGAGAATCTGTCCGACTGCCTGTTCTGTCTTACAAAGTTTCATCCTTCCTACCTCCGCATAGCGCCATTATATAATATAAAAAAAATTTTTTCAATTTTATTGCGGGGTTTTTCATGATGTTTTGTAAATGGCGCGGCTGAACTGTTACGATGTTTTCATTTACATATCCCGGTATCCCCTGTATACTTTTACTATCAATAACAAAGGATCAGGATAACCATGAAAAGCAAAGAATTATTTAGAACAGCTATGGAACTAATGGAGCAGGAAACCAATTTTGTGTTGGCAGCAATTACCGAAAGTTCAGGTTCCGCTCCGCGGAAAGCAGGAGCAAAAATGCTGATACTGCCCAGCGGAAAAACTTACGGAACCGTAGGCGGCGGAAGTATCGAATATGCGGCTTCGCAGGATGGGCTTGCCGCCATAACAACCGAAAAATCCTTCACAAAGGAATACGATTTAAGCAACAGCAAAGCGGCTGAACTCGGCATGATATGCGGCGGCAGGGTGACTATTCATTT
>CANAZK010000045.1 GCA_947366105.1 uncultured Lachnospiraceae bacterium
GGGAATGTCCAGATAAACAGATTGAACGCTGGTTCCAGTCCGGAGAAGGTAATGTTGCATTGTCTCTAGCCCCTTGTGATGAAGATTTATATGACGTATTGGAGCTTGCATCCTTCCCGGTAAAGCTTCTTGTAAATAAAAATCATCCTCTCAGCCAAAGGAAGGCCGTTACCATACACGATTTAAAAGACGAGCCTCTTTACATAGAGAGCCGTGAGTTTAAAATTCATGACCTAATCGTAAACAAATGTCATGACGCCGGCTTCGAACCCAACATCATATTTGAAACAAGCGGATTCAGTTTATGCCATAAAATGGTAAAAGACAGCCAAGGAATATCTGTTACTGTTGATTTTATTTCAGACGATATGGGAGCAAACGGTCTTGTCCTTATTCCATTTTCCGACGGAACCTACGAATGGAAGATCTGTATGCTTACACGGAAAAATGAAGTTCCAGGAAACGGCGTAGATCTTTTTCAAAAGCATGTGAAACTTCAGATAGACAAAATCCGCAAAGGCATCATCACAAGATAGTTATATGACTACAACCAAAAGTTGATATAGCCCCCTGAATTTGTAACTTTTACACAAAAAAATACAGATTTTAGAGCGCTGTTTTCTATAAATATTTCATTTATTGAATAAAACAATAAATATATTCAGAAAACCAATAAAGTTGGAGCCCTAAACTGTGTTAATATGAATGTATATCAAAAATATTATACATTTAGGAGGAAGACAATATGAATATTGGAGTAACAGAAATCAGTCCAAGAGCCGTACAGCAGGTGGCAGAGAAAAAGTTTAAAGAAGGTTATTATTGCTGTGAAGCGCTTGTAAGTGCAATCCGCGATGAGTTTAAGCTGGATGTATCAGAAGAGGTTATTGCAATGGCATCCGGCATGGCGGTCGGCGCAGGTAAGTCAGGATGCGTTTGCGGCGCATTTAACGGGGGAATCCTTGCACTTGGAATGCTCTTTGGGCGTACAGAACAGGACGGTCCAACCAATCCAAAGAGTGTAAAATGTATGGAACTTACGAAAGAGCTTCACGACTGGTTCAAAACAGCCAACGGAAAGAATGCAATCTGCTGCCGTGTACTTACAAAAGAATTTGATAAAGGGCGCGGCGAGCACAAAGAACAGTGTATCTTCTTTACAGGTCTTTGCACATGGAAAGTTGCCCAAATCGTCTGCCGTGAATTAGGCATTAAAAATCTCGATGAGATTGACGAACCTGCTTCAAGACGTACTGTTGCAGAAATCTAAGGATAAAGGGGTTATTGACATGAAACAGATAATTAAAAAGGTTCCGGTGCCTCTTTGCGGTGTTATGCTTGGATTTGCTGCACTGGGAAATTTATTACAGAGTTACAGCGAAAACGTCCGCTATGCATGCGGAATCATAGCTGCATTTTTATTCGCACTTGTTCTTCTAAAACTGATTCTATTCCCTCAGATGTTCAAAGAGGATATGCAGAATCCGATTATGGCAAGTGTCGCAGCTACATTTCCAATGGCGCTGATGCTGCTCTCTACATATGTAAAACCGTTTATAGGAACAGCCGCAATGTACATTTGGTTCTTTGCAATTGGATTACATATTTTATTGATCGTTTATTTTACAATGAAATTTATCGTAAAGCTTCAACTTCCAAAAGTATTTGCAAGCTACTATATCGTATACGTCGGAATCGCTGCTGCTGCAGTCACGGCTCCTGCATTTGAACAGCTTGCTGTTGGAACTGCTGCGTTTTGGTTCGGATTTGCAACGCTGCTTGCACTTATTGTTCTTGTAACTGTGCGCTATGTGAAATGCGCTGAAGTTCCAGAGCCGGCAAAACCGCTGATTTGTATCTATGCCGCGCCTGCCAGCCTTTGTATTGCCGGTTATGTGCAGTCAGTTATGCCAAAGTCAAGAGAATTTTTATTAGCAATGTTTGTCCTTGCAACTGTTCTCTATGTGTTTGCACTTGTAAAAGCGTTGGGATATTTGAAGCTTCAGTTTTATCCAAGCTATGCTGCTTTCACCTTCCCATTTGTAATCAGTGCGATTGCAGCTAAACAGACCATGGCATGCCTTGCAAATATGAAGCAGCCGATTCCATATCTCCAATATATTGTGCTGATTGAGACGGTAATCGCAGCAGCGTTTATGGTTTATACGTTTATTAAATTTATGCAGTTTATCTTTACGGCAAATAAGTAAATCTTTCTCGGAAGAATATATTACGAAATTTCGATATATTCTTCCGTTCACTTTTGTATTCATATCTTACTCACTGTCATTCTTCTTCATTACAAAGAAACCCTGCCACTCTTTGAACATTCCATTCTAACCTATGCGGAATATCCTTCCTTTTTCTCTCTAATAATCCATTCAACATATTCAGCTATCTGAACATCCGTGACATAATTACATAACAGATTCGTATAAACATCTAATAAACCTGTTTTACAGCCTTCTCTAATCTGACATATTCTCGGCGAATTTCTTCCATACACGAACGGAATCCTTATTATGATTACTTGATTCCCCATAGTTTTAAAGATTATGCACCTCTAGCTGCTTTTCATAATTACCACGCAAAGTTGATATCACAATATCCGGTGCAATTTCTGTCAAAATATGATTCATTTGTTCCATCTTTTCCATTTTCCATATCCTTTCATTATTTCTACCACTTTTATTTATGATATGGTTCTCTGTTCATGATTCGGTAACTGCGGTAAATCTGTTCCAGCAATATAACACGCATCAGCTGATGCGGAAACGTCATCTTTGAAAAACTAAGGGCAAAATCGGAGCGGTCAAGTACTGCCCTCCCCAGTCCGATGGAGCCGCCAATTACAAAAATAATATGGCTTCTTCCCTGTACTCCAAGCTTTTCAAGCTTCTCGGAAAATTCTTCCGATGTCAGTTGTTTTCCTCTTATTTCAAGGGTAATCAGATATCCCTCTTCTTTTACATACTTCAAAATCCGTTCTGCCTCTTTATCTCGAATCTGTTCTTCCACAACTTCTCTCGCCTGATCAGGCGTCTTTTCGTCTGCTACCTCAATAATCTCCAGCTTACAATATTTACTCAATCGCTTTGCATACTCTGCAACGGCGTCTCTTAAATATTTTTCCTTTATTTTACCGACTGTAATAACCGTGATTTTTTGCATTCTGCTTTTCTCTGTCCTTTTTCCTTCCGTATTTTCTTATAAACTTACAATAGTAGTTTAACCGAATTTCTCATAATAAAAAATGGGAGCCCCGCTTTTTTACTGAACAAAACAGCTATTATGCGGTACTCCCATTTATTAACTTATTAGCTTAACTGAATTTCTTTAGCTTCTTCCGGCTTAAAATCATTTCTTAAATCATAGATATTATGTCCTGTAGATTCACCTAATACTCTTCCTTCTAAAGAATAGCAGCGGATAAATCTTTTTCCATCGATACTTGACCAATGTTCAACATCCCATGACATATAACCATCTGCATCTGTTTTCGCACCGTGGAGAATCAGGTCAACCTGACGTCCGCCAGGAGCCATGAACTCGATTAATTCTTTTTCAGTAGCTTCTAATTCTACCTTATTAACTGTATCGTAAACTTTCATGCGTTTCTCCTATATTAGCCAATAAATCCGGCTTTCTTTAACTCTTCTTCTGCTTTTGCAAGATTAGCGTCGGATACAAGAACGATAGGTCCTGTACATCCCATACCGCTTTCTGCATAAACACCGATTTTCCAAAGAGCTGTTACTGCATCATCGAGGTCCATAACCTCTACACCAGGAATCTGTGCTGTTACAACTTCCTTCGGAGGAGCTTTTACCTCTTCTGCCGCCTCTGCCGGTTTAGCAACTGTCTTGTAAGCTTTAAGGATATCATTGTATCCTGCTTTCTTAACTGCTGCAAACTCTGCTTTAGCAACTTCAAATACTTTACCGCGTACAAGCTGTGCTGCATAGCGGATAGCATTTGCAATAACAGGAGCGCCTGAAGCACGTGATACAATCATAACTAACTGCTCGTATCCTTCTCCAATACCAGGTCCGTATCCGAAACCTGTTGCCTCGAAGCTTCCGCCTGTATTGAATGAAGAAAGCATTTTCACTAAGATATTACCTGTAAGCGAGTCTGTAACCATGATATCAGGAGAAGCCTGAAGTACGTCGTTACCTCTCATTACACATCCGCCGTCAGCTCTTCCTGACTCAGCAAATGTAATGTCATATCCGTTAGACTGAAGCTCTTTTAAAGCTTTCTCTGTCTGACGCGCACCGTCTACGTTCAAGATACCGACTGACGGGTTCTTTTTACCACATGCTTTTGCTGCGATAACACCGTAGATTGCGTTTTTAATCATACCTTCAATACGGTCTGTACTTGATGTACCTGTTGTATTTGCAATAAACATTTCTTTAGCAGTTGCAGGTGTTACACAACGTCCAACAGTAGATACACCGATCGGGAATGGGAAGTGCATTGTTACGGCTGCATCAACCTCGCCGTTTTTAAGCATGTCTTCCATTCTCTTGTGGCCTTCCTCATCATCAGCCACTTTCACTGTAATAACGCCTTCTGCTTCTAAAGTACCGATGTAGTAAACATCGATTCCGTCTTTTGCAGCCTCAATAGCCGCAGCCATAGAGTTTTCTTCTCCGTGCTCGCTTCCCATACCTGTAAGAGCGATTCTAGGACGTTTTCCAAAGCTTCCTGTTTCTAAGCCCTGAGCAATCTCCATAAAGGTGGAAGCAATCATTTTTTCTACACTATTTGCCATTTTCTCCACCTCTCTATTCTGCTGCCATAAGAGTTTCTGCAAAATCTTTCATTGCTTTTGCAATTAATCCTTTTACTTCTTCCTCAGAAACACCAGCCTGAGCCTCTTCAGCGCCTGTGTTTGCATGCATTACAAATGATACGCCGTCGAAAAGGTTTGTCATACGGCCAAGGAATAAACTTCCTTTACCAATAATCATAGCGTTTTTAATCTTGCCTGCCTTAATATCTTCAGCAGCAAATCCAATGTAAGGAACACCTGACGGAATGTGTCCCTGTGTCGGAGCCCATCCTGTAAGACCGTGCTGTGCCGGGAATGTTGCCAAGTCTTTTTTCTCTAACTCTCCGCGTTTTACCGCTAAAGCACCGATCATTTTATAGTTAGCTAACGGAACATCTCCTGCGCCTGCCGGTTTTGTAATATCCGGATTCTGCATTTCTGGAGAATATTTGTCGATATCTGTAATCTTCATACCGTGTTTGTCAAGAGAACTTGTTACAAGACTTCCGATAACTGCCTGCGGAGCAGAGCCTGTACCAACTGTATGACGTCCAAGCATATCAAGATCGATTTCAGCGCTTTCGCCATCGTTCTCTGTGATAACAACTGCAAATCCACCTAAACAGTCCTCTAAAATCGGAAGACCTTTTTTAAGGTGATCTTTACCATTCATACCTAATTTAGCTGTACATCCACCAGATGTGACAACAACGCATTTGTAAGCGCCAGATTTAACAAGAGCTGCCGCCTCAATCACTGCATGAGTAGGAGCCGCGCAGAAACCTCTTGCGTCAGAACCTGTAGCATTTGATAAGCCTGCAACCTCTGCTGCTGCTTTTGCAAAGTTACCGCCGCCGCGCTGGTTCATATCACCGCATGCTTCCTCAGCACAATCAACAACGTATTCAACGTCTTCTTTGCTGATTCCTGCATTTCTTACTGCATATAATAAAGCAAGTACGCTTGTAGCTTTACTCATTAAGTTTTCATGCATAACATGAGCCGAAAGGTTAGCATCAATGTCATGTGCACGTTTAACACATCCAACTAATTTAGCGTCATGGTATAAACCTTCTGCGTGCTCTTCGTTTACGAAGTGCTCAATTTCACTAAGTTCAACGCCTTCCTGAACACGTGCAACGATGTCTTCAGAGATAATTGGGTCTGCTGCAAATGCTTCTTTATGAGCTGCAACAAATCCTTTCTCTAATTTAACAACGTCAAACATATCACTTGCCTGTACTAAAAGAAGGAATTCCTCCTGCGGCATAATTTCACCGTATTTTCCGTAACGGTCAGCGTCTTCTTTATTTTTATCATACCATGGGAATTCAACCTCTGCTAATTCCTCTGGATGTACGTTTCCAATATATGTCTGATTTGGCCAGTATTTCATAGCCTGCTCATAAGTACGTAAATTATTAGGTACTTCTTTCAAATACTCTGATTCCGGATTAACAATCTTCTCTGTTGTCTGAGTCGTTCCATTATAAAAAACCATATCAGGAGTGTGTGCTAAAATATAGCTTGCTCCTTTAATTACACTATTCATAATTATATTATCCACCTTTCATTAAGAATTAGGGCGATGGGGCAATAAAATTACCTCATCGCCCCAATCAGCTTAATATTTACAAAATTGATCACGAATAGACTGCATCTCGCTAGCGATGTCGTCAACGTCTAATACCATTTCCATCATGCCAACCTGCTCGTCATAAACAGCTTCGTCAAATTCTGCTTTCATTTCTTCCTCACATACGTGATATGTCTTGAGTCCTAACTCGACCCCAGTCAATGGACCTGCAAAAGTTGGGTCACCTGCTGTAACAGTTTCTGCAGCTAAGCCAGCTGCTTCACCTTCTGCTGCACCAAGAATAACTACTAAGTTTTCTGGGCCATACTCATCAGCAAATTCCTTAACTCTCTTCTGGTTTTCTAAGTCCATTGCGCCTGCGCTAGTTCAGACAAAGCATTCTGTTGAAGAAAAAACAACTTCTGCTCCTGCAGTCTGCACACATTCAGCGATAGCCGGTCCTGGAACACCGTCACGGTCACCAATGATGATTGCTTTTTTACCTTCTAAAATTGCCATCGGTTTTTCCTCCTTCCTCTCAATTTTTTAAATATATTGCCCGCCACTTCTGTGACTGAATATACACAGTATCTACTAATTAGGTACTGCAAGCTGAAGCATATTGGGTGCCCCACCTTGCAGTACCCAAACAGTCATGACTGTGATATTTTCTTTAGTTCATTACGTTTGATAATTAAACGTATTTCTGAATCATTGCTTCGATGCTCTCTGGTGTTGCATCATCTTTAACAACTTCTTCGATTTTCTCTCCGCCTTTGTAAATAGCCATAACAGGAAGTCCTAAGATTTTCTGTCCGATAGCAAGACGACGAGCTTTTGTTGTGTTAAGAGATGTGAATTTTAATTTATCGCCGTATTTGTCAGCCATCTCATGCACGAATGGCATTAAAGCCTGACACGGCACACATCCGTCACCAAAGAAATCTACGAAAACATATCCGTCAGCTTCTAATACTTCTGTCTGAAACGTGTTCTTATCTACTTCTAACATCGTAATGTCCTCCTTGTGAAAAAATTATTCCATTTCGTTAATGTATTTCTCGCACTGTGTAGTAGCGATAGCTCCGTCCGCAGCTGCTGTAACAACCTGGCGAAGACTCTTCACACGAACATCACCTGCTGCAAATACGCCCGGGATGTTTGTCTTCATATCATCATCTGTCGGGATATATCCCCTCTCGTCCAGCTTAAGACCTGTATCAGCAAAGATTTTTGTATTTGGTAATGTTCCGATAAATCCAAATACACCAAACATTCCGTCATCTTCGTCTGCCTCAATCTTTGTAAGCTCGCCTGTCTTAACATTCTTAACTGTCATTTCAGAAAGAATGCCGTCGCCGCTCACTTCTTCCACTACTGTATCCCACATAAAGTGAAGCTTTTCGTTCTTAAATGCCTTCTCCTGAATAGATTTGGCAGCACGAAGTTCATCACGTCTGTGAATAATAGTAACTTTTCTTGCAAATTTTGTAAGGTACATAGCTTCCTCAACAGCTGAATCACCGCCGCCTACTACGTATACTTCAAAATCTTCGAAGAAGTTAGCGTCACATGTAGCACAGTAAGAAACACCTTTGCCCATGAATTCTTTTTCACCTTTGCAGCCGATTGGTCTTGCAAAAGCACCAGTAGCAATGATAACTGTTTTACCACAGTATTCATCTTTTGCACTGATAAGTTTTTTAACGTCACCCTCAAGTTCAACCTTGTTGATTACGTCTGTCACACGCTCAACACCGAATTTCTCGCACTGCTGTGTCATTCTTTCAATAAGAGATGGTCCGCTTTCACCCTCAACAATCTGTCCAGGATAGTTTTCAATCTCATCTGTAATAGCGATCTGTCCACCGTCTTTACCTTTTTCAACGATTAATACAGACATTCTTGCTCTTCCTGCGTACAGACCTGCCGCCAAACCGGCAGGTCCTGCACCCAGGATTACAACGTCATAAATCTTACTCATAACGTTTTCTCCTTCTTTCTTGTAGTTTTATTCAAAAATTGTCTGATCTTCTACTTCTGTCTGAAGAGCTACAAGAGCTTTCTCAACCAATCCTCTACGAAGTTTGTATTCCTCTTCCGGCTCTAAAGCTGGATTTCCAAGTGGATGTGGAATAGCAATTGTAGGAACGATTCTGTTAGCTCCAACTGTCATAGAGATAGGAGTTACTGTACACATATGAACAACCGGAATGCCGGCTGCCTCTACGCCTTTAACCATCGTTGCGCCGCAACGTGTACAAGTACCTCAAGTAGAAGTCAGGATAACTGCATCTACTCCGTCTGCAAGAAGTTTCTGAGAGAATTCTTCTGCAAATGCCTTAGAAGAAGCTACGGCTGTACCGTTACCAACTGTTGTGTAGAATTTATTGTGCAATTTGCCAATAATTCCTTCTTTTTCCATATCACGAAGAACGTCTACCGGAATAACGCGGTCAGAGTCCTCATTAGCGTATACCGGGTCATATCCGCCGTGAGCTGTCTCGTATGTTGCTTCTGTTAAGTCTGTAACGCCTGTAATGTCATACTCACCATAGTGAGAAGCGTTAGAAGACTCGATGTGATCCGGATTTCCTTTCGGAACGATTCCGCCAGATGTTACAATAGCAATTGTAGCCTTAGAAATATCCTTAACAGCCGGGTTTGGCGCTACTCTGTCGAAGTCTGGCATTGGGTATTCTGTTACGAACGGCTTGTCAGCTAATTTCTTGAGCAGCATATCTACAGCACGTCTTGAACCACGTTTCTCTTCAAAGAAGTTTACACGAGTTCCGTTTGGCATATAGTTGTCCTGACAAGATGCGCCGATTGCTTCTTTTTTAGCTAATTTAAGAGCTAACGGAGCCATCTTAGAAACTGCGTCCCTTGCACCTGCAGCGCTGTTCTTTGTTGGTACTGTGTATACTTTGTTCTTGAACATGTCAGCGCCTGGGTTTTCTACATACATACCTGTTACTGCCGGAATACCTAACTCTTCCTGTACAGCGTCAGCGATTGTACCACAAGCTACACCGTAACGTCCAGCATTGAAAGCCGGTCCTGCGATAAATACATCCGGATTTAACTCTTTAACCCATGCCAAAATTGTTGATTTTGCTTCCTCAAGATGTTCGTTGAAGTAAGAATCACCACATACAATTGTAGAGATAATCTCTGCTTCATCCTTGAAAGCTGCTTTGAAAGCTGCTCCTGGTCCCTTTACTTCGCCATCGTGACGTTCTGCAGGGATGTGAGCCATTTCTTCTCCACCAATCTGAGCGAAGAACTGATTAATATAATGTACTACTTTAATCATTGTCAAATTTCCTCCTTCCCTATCTTGCACTCAAGTAACCGAAACCTGTTTCGTTTGTTGCACCAGTGATTGCCTGGATCTCAACTTCGATAGTTCCGTCTTCACGCAAGCTGTGCTCGTTACCACCAGCGATTGTATTTACATAATCTAATGTTCCGATAACTTTGTCAAGTTTTGGAAGCACGATTACCTGATTAGCATTTCCGCCTGTGATTACTGCGTCTGCTGCTACGTCAGCATCTGCAAGCGACTGAGATTTTCCGTCACGTCCTGCGTACTCGTCAGTAATAATAACAGTTTTAACGCCTTCAGCTTCGATCTTCTTACAGTTCATGATAAGGTCTGTGTCAGGGTTACCAAAACCTTCCTGTGATAATACGATACCATCAAGGTCTAACAGACGGCAAAGCTTTGCTGTCCAGTCAGATGAGCGCTGTTTGTCAGCAAGGTATACGTTCTCGTTTGTAATAATCTGGCAAACGAAGTTAATTGTTTTGCCGTGTTCCTCAAATAAATCGTGAACAACTCCGTTATTTAAGTGCACGTATGTCGGGTTCTTATCACATGCAGATACACAGTTACCTGATACAATTGCACCATCCATGATCTCTGTCGGTGTCATGATTGTAGATAATGTTTTCTTAGCATCTACTCCGTATACATATGTGTCATGCAATAATCCCTGAGACTGTAACATCTGTACATATGCTACTCTTGGAAGTCCCGGCAGTTTCTCAGCGCCTTCCATAATTCCGTATGTCTCAAATACTTCTACTTTGTCCGGTGTAAGCTCACGAGCTAACTCTCCGAGGTAAACAGCTACTCTGAATCCAGCGAATCTTACTGCCGGCTCATAATCATGCTGTTTGATTCCTTCTACAGGCTCACATACAACTACTAAGTTGTTCAATTTAGAGAATGGTGTGTAATCTGCACCAGGACCTGTCATATCGATGATACCTTCCTGGAAACCAACGATCTTACCAGCTGTAACAACAGCCATACCCTTAAGTGCATATGTCTTACCTTCACCTACAGTGTCTACTTTGCTGATAACGCCCGGGAAAATTCCTCCACGTCCTTCAACTTTAACACGCGGCTCAATAACGTCTTTAACCGGTGTAATTCTTACACTCTCACCTGGTTTTGCAATATCAAGCTTGCAGTCTTTAATTCTCTCGTCCTCAAGGACAATTGCCTTTACAGCTTCTTCATCAACATAGAGTACGCCATTCTCAATTTTAGACTCTGATCCAAACTGAATATCAGTAATATTGATGTGGCCTAATTCTAATCTTCTCACTGTAAATTACCTCCTTTTTGTTTTTGTTATTTATGACCTGAAGCACATAGTGCTTTAGTTCCCTTATTTACCATGCTACCGCCGACGGCAGTGCACTGCTTATTAATGTATAGTCAATATACTGAAAATCTTCATACACTTCCTCGGCGTATTTGTCCGACTTAAATTCAAACTTCGGACAAGCCGCAATCGCGCTGTCAATAATTTTCACAGATTCTAAATCGAATCTTTCCGGTTTCTTTGCAACCATAACGGATTTATAAGGCGTCTCATTCGGCTTCACGCTTCCAGACAGCGGATGTGTAAGGAGTTCATGTTTATTATACACGAAATCACGTACTTTTTTCAACACTTCTTCGTATGAAATTTCCATAAATTCCACTTCAAACTCCTCGCCCAATCTATCTTTTACAAGGGGATTGTTTGTTAGTATTATAAATTCTTTTCTCATGTTTATGCCTCACATTTTGCCTTTACCGAAAGAAATGGGACGGTTCCTGCAATTATGTACTGCACCAAAAGCCGCCCCATCTGTTCTTGTCTTGATTATATCAATACCAAGTTCAGAGTATGGTCCGCTCTTCGCTCCTTTTGCCTGAAAGTTTCACCGGTTCATAACCGATTTGCATCTTCGGCGGTCATGCGACTCTCTCACGAAAAACATCTACCCATATTTCCAAATTCATTATTTATTTTTTCTCTTTTGTTCGTATTCTTTATGTACTTTCTTAACCATACTTGTCAAAGCCACAAGAGCAATAACGTTAGGGATTACCATTGCACTGTTAAAGCAGTCTGACATATTCCAAATCAAGTCAACTTTCTGTGCAGAGCCGCCAATGATACATAATGCTACAAGCACTGCATAAACTTTAACTGCTTTTGAACCAAACATGTATTTAATATTGGCCTCACCGAAGAAATACCATCCGATGATTGTTGAGAAAGCGAAGAAGAACATACAAATCGCAATAAAAATCTCGCCAAACTTACCAAATACCTGTGAGAAACCAGCCTGTGTAAGAGCTGTTCCTGTGAATCCCGATACAATGTTGCCTGCCTTATCATATACAGCAAGTAATCCGCCGCCTGTTGCGCCGCCTGCTGCCAAGTGGCTTGTTAAAATAACAAGCGCTGTCAAGGAAAGAATTACAAAAGTATCAATGAACACGCCCATCATAGCTACGAATCCCTGCTCTGCCGGATGATCAACCTTAGCAACTGCATGTGCGTGAGGTGTAGAACCCATACCAGCCTCATTAGAGAACAATCCACGAGCAACACCTTTTGATAACGCTTTAGATACTACATAACCAAATGCTCCACCAAATACTGCCGAAGGATTAAATGCTCCTACAAAAATACTCTGTATTGCAGGAAGTAAAAATTTTCCGTTAACAATAATTACTACTAATGAACCTACGATATAGAATGCTGCCATAATCGGAACGATTTTCTCTGTAAGGGATGCAATACGTCCGATACCACCCATGAATACAAACAACGCAATAACAGCAACAATTATACCAATAATAACCGGGTTAATTCCGAACGCCGTCTTAAACGCATCGCCAATTGAGTTAGACTGTACCGCGTTACCCATGAATCCTAAAGCAAGCGTAATCAGTACTGAGAAAATCACTGCAAGCACTTTACCGAATCCATTAGGGAAAGCCGCTCTAATGTAATAAGCAGGTCCTCCTGTCACTGTTCCGTCGTCACCGACTTGTTTGTACTTCTGAGCCATAAGCGCCTCGGCATAGATTGTAGCCATACCCAAGAAAGCGCTGACCCACATCCAAAAGATTGCGCCAGGTCCGCCTACTGCGATAGCCGTTGCCGCACCGGCAAGGTTACCTGTACCTACCTGAGCTGCGATAGCTGTTGCGAGAGCCTGAAATGAAGACATTCCGTCTGCGCCTGCTTTGTCGCTTTTTTTGAACATTCCGCCGAATGTTCTCTTCCACGCTTCGCCGAATCCTCTTACCTGAATGAATCCCAGGTTCAATGAGAACCAAAGACCAACACCAACCAATGCGAATACTAAAAGTTTGTCGGCAAGGAATCCATTGACTGTTAAAACTAATTGATTAAAATCCATTAAACAATCCCTCCTCTTATCTATCTTTCCAATAGATATTATTTATAAACCTATCATACTCGATTTTCAGTAAAACTGCAACAAGATTAATCAATTTTGGCACTTTGTGCATTTGTCTTTTGATGTTTCCCCATTTTAAGGGGCTTAAGGCTTATAGACTTCTTCTATATTTATGCACTTTGCACATACTTTAACAATCTAAAAAAGGAGACGCTCCGCGCCTCCTTTTTACTGTTATACCATACACTCATGCATGTCTTCTTCTTGGATTCCAACAGACTGCATCATAGCCTTAATATTTTCTTTTTCGGCTGTTTCCGCGCACCATGATAAGCCGCATCCGGCTGATATCACCCGCGGCACCGGGATAAGTCTCCCCGGAACGCCCCGTTCCTTGCACGCTTTCTCCATTGCCATAGCGTCCGCAGTTGTATGAAATGTTACAATTAGTTTTAATTCTTTCTTTCTCATCTTAATCAATTACAATTTCGAATTCCGAGCCTTTCTGTGTGGAAACCGCTTTTCTTCCGTGATCCTTTGCGAACTTTTCCACGTTCGTTTTCTGGTGCGGTTCGCTGACCAATACCTTTACAGGTCCGCTTGTCGATTTTAACGCCTCTGCCGTCAGCATTAACGGCTCCGGACAAGAAAGTCCTCTTGCATCTACTTCTTTCATATTTATTTACCTACTTTCTTAGAATAACATATTTCTCCCTTAAATGCTACTTTGTACTTCTCTTATTTCCGCCAAATGCAATAACAAACAGTACAACAATGCAGATAACCGCCGCAATCTTGCCTTGAATAGAAGGTCCGCCGATCACTGCCTCCGCCTCTGCCGTGGCAGGCGCTGCCGCTGCTGATGCCAGTTTAAGATTATGGCAAAGGGCCGCACCGACAAATAAACCAGCTACCGTTACCGCTGCGTCAGAAGAACCCTGACCCGCAAGCACCAGCTGACGAAGCGGACATCCTCCGGCAAGAGTAGCTGCAAATCCTACTATGTACATTCCGAGAATATTCCATAAATGCTGTGCGTGTGCTACCGGTTTGCCCGTAAAGCTAAATGCAAAATTACCGGTCGCAATGTTATATACAAGCATTACAACAAATAATCCTGCTATTACTACAAATAAATCAAAGTTTTTCATTAAAATAATATCTCGGATACTTCCCGCAAAACACATCCTTGACTTCTGCGCAAACGCACCGAACACCAAGCCGCCGATAAGGGCAATGATAAGCGGAGCATGCATGCTTCCCGGTCCGCTCTCACTGGAGATCAATAATGCAGAACCCATAAGCGCAAGCACTAAAATACCAATCATTAATACCGGAAGTACTGCACCGTTCATTTTATTAGTCTCATGCGAACGCCCGAGACTAAAACCTCTTTTAAGCGCTGCAATACCTGTCGCGATACCCAGCACGAAGCCAACCAGCGCAACATATGCATTCAAATCTCCCGCCGACATACGGATAACCATACGAAGCGGGCATCCCAAAAATAGTAAAGAACCAATCATAATCATCATTCCGAGAACGAATCTAATCATTGGTGATGAACCGGCTGTTGAACGGTATTCTTTTGTCACTACGGAGATAATAAATGCTCCAAGTACAATACCAATAATTTCCGGTCTTGCATACTGAACGACCGCCGCCTGATGCATACCCAGCGCCCCTGCCGTATCACGGATAAAGCACGCAATGCAAATCGCCATGTTGCCTGGGTTTCCCATCACAGCCAGTACTGCCGCAACAATGCCGCATACCGCACCTGCAATACCCAATTTCACTTTTGAATCTGATAAATTCATGTTTTTCCCTCCTGTTACTCTTCTTTAGATAGTTCTTCGACTGCTTTTACTGCAATCGCAATTTCTTCCTCCGTATTGTAATGCGAGAAACTGAATCTCACCGCTCCCTGCTCCACTGTTCCAAGAGCTTTGTGCATAAGAGGTGCACAGTGTGCTCCTGGTCTTGTGGAAATATCATATGTCATAAGAAGTTCATCACTTACTTCGGAAGAATCATAATCACCAATATTAAGAGTCACAATCGGGCAGCGGTCTTCCGTATCAAAGTCGCCGTATATCTTAACGCCCGGTATTTTTTTCACTCCGTTATAGAACTTCCACATATGCGAAAGCTCTGTTTCCCGAATCTTATCTATTCCTGTCCGCCGTATATATTCAACGCCCGCACCAAGACCCGCTATTCCATGTCCGTTTAAGGTTCCCGCCTCAAGCGCCGTCGGCATCTCCAAGGGATGATGCTTACTGTACGTCAGTACGCCGCTTCCGCCGCTTTTCAATGGTTTCACTTCCACCCCGGTTCTTACATACATACCGCCCGTCCCCTGGGGACCGAGAAGACCCTTATGTCCGGTAAAGCATAAAATATCAATATTCATATCCTGCACATCAATCGGATATACTCCCGCAGTCTGAGATGCATCCACAATGAACAAGAGCCCACTCTTCTTCGCAATCTCCCCCACTTTTTTTATGTCCACTTTATTTCCTGTCAGATTTGACGCATTCGTGCATACAATTGCTTTCGTATTGGAACGGACTGCTTTTGCAAAATCGTCATAATCAACCATGCCTCTTTTATCTGCAGGAATAATTGTAAGCTCCACGCCTCTTTCTTCCATTTCATAAAGCGGTCTCAGTACCGAATTGTGTTCCATTTCCGTTGTAATCACATGATCTCCCGGCCGAATAGTTCCTTTGATTGCAATATTCAAGCTTTCAGTCGAATTATTCGTAAACACTATCTGCTTAGGATTTTCCGCATGAAAGAATTCTGCCAGACTCTGTCTTGTCCCATATATTGACCTCGAGGCATCCAAAGATGCCGCATGTGCTCCTCTTCCCGCATTTCCCATAAAACACATTGCCGCCGAAACGGCCTCTATTACGCATTGGGGTTTTTTCATTGTAGTCGCTGCATTATCCATGTATATCATATGTATTTATTCCTCTCATTTTCCTATCCTTTGCATCAACTGTTATTATACCTCTGTAATATCTGCCAGTCTAATTGAAATTTTAAATAAAAGAAGTCTGCTTATAGACAAAATCTATAAGCAGACTTTTGTTATTTCCGATATACCTCTCTCACTAATCTTATGAATTTTTCCGTTGAATTAGACAGCCTGATATCTTTATTATACACAATATTTATATTTCGAATTCTGTCTCCCAGCGGAAACCGGAAGCCCAGCAGTCCACCGTCATCTATTTCTTTCTGCGCCGCAAGTTTGGAAACAACAGATATACCCATTCCGTTTTCCACAGAGCGTTTGATTGTCTCCTGATTTTCAATACTCGCAACAACATTCAGCAAACTTACGTCAATGCCGCTTTTTTTCAGCTGCTTTTCAGCTTCCTTACGGGTTCCCGACCCCTCTTCCCGCATAATAAACGGCTCTTTTGAAATCCAGGTTATACTTTCTTTGACATTCTGAAGCCCCCTGAACTTTTCATTATTAGGTGTAATGATAATCAGCTCGTCTTCATAAAACGGTATATACAGACAATGCTTTTTTTCAAGTACCGTTCCCGTAAATCCCACGTCTATCGTCCGATTCAGTACCTGTTCTACAACCTGCGCACTGTCCGTTTCCTTAATTCTAAATTGCTCCTTCGGATATTTTTCATTAAATTTTGTCAGAACTTCCGGTAGGAGATACTGAGCGGGTATTGTAGACGCAGCAATTGTAATACACTGCTGCACCTGTTCCTTCTCACTGCAGAAAGTCTCTTCTATTTTCCGCTCCAGTTCCACTATCTGCCGTGCATAATCATATAATTTCCTGCCCTCATCCGAAAGCCCCACTTCCTTCGTATTCCTCACAAACAGTCTGACATCCAACTCCTTCTCCAAAGAAGATATATGTGCGCTTACCGTCGGCTGCGTAAGATACAGCTCCTTTGCC
>CANAZK010000046.1 GCA_947366105.1 uncultured Lachnospiraceae bacterium
AGTAACCATACTGCTTACAGCGATTTTTATTTTTACCAACTGTCAAAGATAGGATCATAACAGAATATTCTGCATTTGTCAAATTCTATTTTTTTAACTAACTCAATCTTATTTTATTATATTGCTTGCAATTTAAGAATAAAAGTAGTAGTATTTGAATATACTTAATGTAGTTTTTAAAACTACATGTCACGTTATACTAGAATTGGAGGAGTATTTATGTTAGTAAAAGCAAAAAAATTAAAAGATCCCGGAAGCGCAATCACACATTTTATCGGCGCCGTAGCCGCAATTATCGCTGCAACGCCTCTGCTGATTAAAGCGGCGGCAAAGGCTGACAAAATATATCTGATTTCATTTGCCGTATATATTGTAAGCCTGATTTTGCTGTACAGCGCCAGCACACTTTATCATTCGCTCGATATTTCCGACAAAATAAATAAACGGCTGAAAAAATTCGACCACATGATGATATCCGTGTTAATCGCCGGAAGCTATACGCCGGTATGCCTCATTGCCTTAAAAGGAACTGTGGGATATACGCTTTTGGCAATCGTATGGAGTATCGCAATCGCCGGAATCCTTATCAAAGCATTTTGGATTTACTGCCCGAAGTGGTTTTCGTCAATACTTTACATTGCAATGGGCTGGACATGTGTCCTCGCATTTCCTAAAATCTACAGCGCGCTTTCCACCCCGGCGTTCATATGGCTTTTAGCAGGCGGAATCATTTACACTATTGGAGGCGTAATCTACGGACTGAAGTTAAATATTTTTAATAATAAACATCAGAACTTTGGCAGCCATGAGATATTTCATCTCTTTGTTATGGGCGGAAGCGCCTGTCATTTCGTGGTAATGTATGTATATCTGTTGGGATAAACGCAAAAAGGGACATAGCAAAACTTAATTGGGGACGTAGCATTTCTACACTTTGCTACGTCCCCAATTAACTTATTCGCCTAAATACTCCAATGGATTTATCGGTTCCCCGTCCTTTCGCATCTCGAAATACAGGTTACATCCCTCAACACTGTAATATTTTGTAGGTTCACTCAAGTATCCCAGTACCGTCTTAGTTGCAACATAATCTCCCACTTTTACCGGAACCTCTTTGAGCTGCCCGTAAATAGCCTCATAACCATTTCCCATATCCACAGTTACTGTTGTTCCTGTCTGAGCCGTGACATCAATTGACTTTACCACGCCTCTTTCTACCGACATTACCTGATCTCCAACCGCACCGCTGATAATAAGCGCCGGGTTATATTTATACTGGTCTAATGTCTGGAAATATACCGTCTTGTCCATACTGTAACTTAAAATGACGTCTCCATCCACCGGCCAAAGAATCAGCTTGTTCTCATTAAAGTTTAACTGTGGTGTTTCTGCCTTTCCGGCTGTCGCTATCGGCTTCTCAACTTCTGATTCCTCTGTGACTGTCGTTTCATTAATAACTTTTGGCGTCTCCTTTACCTGCGTATCCGGAGTATTAATTACCAAATCTTGTCCTACACTTGTATTTCTGGTTTCTTTTGCTTTTGTACTCTGTTCTTCGATCTGTGTCAATTCTTCCTGCATTCCATCCTTATACTGATTGAAGGTATATGTTCCTATCATCGCAATGGCTGCGACAAAGCAGACTACCAGACCCGCTGCAACGCCTTTCCCTTTTAGAGAAGGCTTTAAATCATTTTTCATATTCATCACCTCTGACTCTATTTTTGCCAGAAAGTAAATGCATTATTCTATATTTAATAAAATTTCAGCGACCTCTTTTATTTCCGCGCCTTCAAAAAAATATTGCAGAATTTCATCGCAGGTTTTTCCTTCTTTTGCCATCTCATTGGCAGTATACTGGCTCATTCCGAGACCGTGTCCAACCCCTTTTGTTGTAATTTTAAGGCTTCCTTCCTGATCCTGCAGCGTAAAACAGCTTGAAGGCAGTCCAAGCGCCGTACGAAATTCTTCACCCGAATATACATCGTTTCCGATACGGATTTTAGTCACATATCCCGCCGAGTCAGTCTCCTTTATCTCAAAGTCTTGAAATGTAAATTTTTTACCGCTCTCTTTTTTATCTACTGCCACAAGAAACGGTCTGCAGTATTCTTTTGCCTCGTCATATGTAAGAGTCAGCGTCTGAAGCTGCTGCTTCGCCTCTATGTCTTGCAGACATTCCTTTGGCTGAAGATATGGATACTCTTCTCCGCCTAATACCTCGTTTCCGTTTCTTGTTTTCCCGTTGCTCAGCTGATGGAAAGATGCGGCTGCAAGTTTTCCGTCATAGAGAATTACTTTTTCCCCCGTCTTTTCCACTGCCTTTTCCAAACGGTCGTATATTTTCTTTGCCTCCTTTTTACCCCACATTTTTTCCATGTCAGTATAGGTCATATATTCCCCCGACAGTGTAACGTCCTTCTTTTCTCCCACCTGCCGGTATAGGTTTGTCCGCGTTAAAACTGCCTGAGCCTTCAGCGCTTCTTCCCCGTACGAAATATCTATCTCCTTCGCCAATATACCGACGAAATAATCCATCCATGGAACCTTCTTCTGCGAATTACCGACCTGAACTTTAACGTACTGCGGCGATGTATTTCCACTGACCTTAATATACTTCCCATTTATCAACACGGTAATAATATATGGTATGATGAGCAGCGCCGCGGCGGCGGCCGTCATCCTTTGAATCTTTTTTTTCAACCTGCATATACCTCCAAAAAAATATTACGGAATACCTTATATATACAAGATATTCCGTAACATTTTTTATTATACCTAAAGCTTATTCAATTGAATTCGGCTCTTCATATTGTATCTGTTTCTGTTTCATATTATCCTCTGCACGTCTGCCAAAAATAAACATACAGGCCGACTGATAAAACGGAATCCACATTCCGCAGACTGCATGAACAGTCGCCATATTCGGATCCGTATACTTAGCATATATCTGACGGTTTACCAGCATATACAATGTCTGAATCAGCGCCTGATACACAATCAGGAAAAGGACCGTAAATATAATAAAAACAATCAGTCCTGACACGGCGCCTGCCACGGTCTGGTCAAAACTACCCACATAATATCCGGTTGAAATCGAACCGACTGTACTAAGCATAGTTATCATTATAAAAATAAAATAAACTACCCCAAACGCAACATTCGCAACCATCGGTACAACGATAAGCCATATTCCCGGGTTTTTTAAAGACTTATTTTTAAACTTGATCTCCCCGCACAGCTCACCCTGAAAATAAGTTCTTCCAAACGGTATAAATGCAAGCCATGAATTCGTCCTGCCCTCCGCCTTTCCAATTTTATACATACCGAATCCGCGAAGCAGATAATCTACAACCGCTCCAATCAGAGCCACACCGATAATGAGTAAATAAATTATCATAATCGTGGCAAATAAATTATCACCCGTTGACGCGTATGTTACATAGTCTCCATAATCACCTAAACCGTCATAATACATAAGCATACCTCCTAAAATTCTACTGTCACCTTGTCAAGTTTCCAAATATCATCCACATACTCCCGGATAGTTCTATCTGATGTAAATTTACCACAAGACGCAGTATTAAGCAATGCCATTTTTGCCCATCTGTCTTTATCCTTGTATGCTTCCTCCACTCTGACTTGAGCCTCTGCATAGCTTCTGAAGTCTTTCAGAATAAAATAGGTGTCTGCTCTGTCGCTGCTCTTTGTATTCAATAAAGAATTATATAAGTCTCTATACATCTCCCTGTCGCCATGAGCATAAGTTCCGTCTACAAGCTGATCCACAACACGTTTGATTTCCCAGTCGCTGTTATAAATATCAACCGGATTGTAACCGCCGTGGTTCTCATAATTGATAACCTCGTCAGAGCTTAAACCGAAGATAAACGCATTCTCTATTCCAACTTCCTCAACGATTTCCACGTTTGCGCCGTCCATAGTTCCAAGCGTTGGAGCTCCGTTTAACATAAACTTCATGTTACCTGTTCCTGACGCTTCCTTAGAAGCCGTTGAAATCTGCTCGCTTACATCAGCGCCCGCAAAGATAAGCTCTGCATTTGACACACGGTAATCTTCGATAAATACAACTTTCAGTTTCCCGTTAATGCTCCTATCGTTGTTGATAACATCCGCAACAGAATTAATCAGCTTAATCGTCTGCTTTGCACGTCTATAACCTGCCGCCGCCTTAGCGCCGAAGATAAATGTTCTTGAATAGAAAGACATCTCCGGATGCTCTTTAATCTTATTGTAAAGATACATAACATGTAAAATATTAAGGAGCTGCCGTTTATACTCATGAAGACGTTTTACCTGCACGTCGAAAATAGAACGCGGATCAACCTCAACACCATTATGTTCTAAAATATATTGTGCAAGCCTTTCCTTATTTTTATATTTGATTGCCATGAATTCTTCACACGCTTTCGTATCATTGGCAAGCGGTTTTAATTTAGCCATCTGTTCCAAATCTGTAATCCAGCCGTCGCCGATATGCTTTGTTACCCAATCTGCAAGAAGCGGATTCCCATGTAATAAGAAACGTCTCTGTGTAATACCGTTAGTCTTATTATTGAATTTCTCCGGCATCATTTCATAAAAATCTTTCAACTCTTCATTCTTTAAGATTTCTGTATGGAGTCTTGCAACACCATTTACAGAGTAGCCCGCCACGATTGCAAGATGAGCCATCTTAACCTGACCGTCGTAGAGAATCGCCATTTTCTTCACTTTCTCCTCGTTACCCGGATATTTCGCCCTGATTTGCAGTACAAAGCGGCGGTTAATCTCTTCCACAATCTGGTAAACACGCGGAAGCAGTCTTCTGAAGAGATCAATCGGCCATTTCTCAAGAGCTTCCGCCATAATTGTATGGTTTGTATACGCACAGGTCTTGGTTGTGACCTCCCATGCCTCATCCCAGTCAAGTCCCTGCTCATCCATGAGAAGTCTCATAAGTTCTGCCACGGAAACCGTCGGGTGGGTATCGTTCATCTGAATCGTTACCTTTTCGTGAAGCTTCTTAATGTCATCATGGTCTCTCAAATATTTTGCAATCGCTTCCTGAAGGCTTGCAGAAATGAAGAAATACTGCTGTTTCAAACGAAGCTCTTTTCCTGCGTAGTGGTTGTCATTTGGATATAACACTTCTACGATTGTCTTAGCAAGGTTCTCCTGCTCAACGGCTTTCTGATACTCTCCCCGGTCAAATGAGTCTAAGTGGAAATCCGTAATCGCCTTTGCATCCCATATACGAAGCGTATTTACTAAATTGTTATTGTAACCGACAATCGGCATATCGTATGGAATTGCAAGTACAGATTCAAAATTCTCCTGAATGAATTCCTCTCTCTTAGTTTCTTCATTATAATGAACTCGGATAGTTCCGCCAAATCTTACTTCTTTCGCATATTCATCACGGCGAATTTCAAACGGATTGCCTTCTTTTAACCAGTTGTCCGGCGCCTCAACCTGATATCCATCCTCAATTTTCTGTTTGAACATTCCGTATTTGTAACGGATACCGCAGCCGTACGCTGCATATCCCAAGCTTGCCAACGAATCAAGAAAACATGCTGCAAGACGTCCAAGACCGCCGTTTCCAAGCGCTGCGTCCGGCTCTTCATCCTCGATGACGTTTAAGTTGATTCCCATTTCGTCAAGCGCTTCCTGAACCTCTTTATATGCAGTTAAGTTAATCAGGTTATTTCCAAGCGCGCGTCCCATCAAAAACTCCATTGACATATAGTAAACCGTCTTTGGATCCTCTTTCTTAAACTGTTCCTGTGTTGCCAGCCATCTGTCGATGATTTCATCCTTCACAGCATAAGACACTGCCTGGAACAACTGCTGCTGATTGGCTTCTTCAATTGTCTTTCTGTAAAGTCTTTTTACATTATATTTTATAATTGTCTGAAATTCTTCCTTATCAAATGTTTTACTCATTTTTTCCTCCTATTTCTCTACACCCATAGTAACATTTTCACCGTTGATGTTCCATTCTTTCGTGTATCCTTCCAGCGTTCCTTTGCAAAGGCTTAATGCAAGTACTTCACCGGCAATCTCTTCTGCATATTTTGCAAAAACAGCTTCTGCTCTTTCTGTTCCATTATAATAAACTTTAATCTTGTCTGTTACTTCAAAATCCGCCTCTTTACGCATTGTCTGAATCTTGCTGATAATTTCTCTTACAAATCCTTCTTCTAAAAGCTCCTCTGTAAGATTTGTATCAAGAACAACAGTAATTCCATTGTCGCTTTCAGATACATAACCCTCTGTCTGTGCCATATCAATCAGCAGATCTTCACGGAACAATGTAACCTCCTGACCGTTTACTTCAAATTTTAGGCTTTCCGACGCGTTAAGCTCATCCATTGCCGTATTGCCGTCTAGTTCTGACAAATGTGTCTTAATACCGCCAAGAAGCTTGCCGTATTTCGGTCCCACTGTCTTTAGCTGCGGTTTAAATGTGTAGGAAGTAAATGCTCTTACATCATCCGTAAATTCCATTGCTTTCACATTCAGTTCTTCTTCCACGATTTCTTGATAGAATTTTGGAAGCGGACTTCCGGCTTTTACAAACATTTCGCTAATCGGCTGACGGTTCTTGATGTTTGCAGCGTTGCGGCACGCGCGTCCCATAACCACAATTTTCAGAACTTCATCCATGTTTTTCTCTAGCTCGGCGTCAATCCATGCCTCATTGGAGACAGGAAAATCACAGAGATGAATGCTCTCAGGAGCCTCTTTATCAATGCTTCTCACAAGGTTCTGGTAAATGTCTTCCGTCATAAAAGGAATCATCGGCGCGGCTGTTTTTGCCACTGCCACAAGCGCGGTGTAAAGCGTCATATAAGCGTTAATCTTATCCTGCTCCATGCCCTTTACCCAAAAACGTTCACGGCTTCTTCTTACATACCAGTTGCTCATATCATCCACAAAATCCTGAAGCGCTCTTGCACTTTCCGGAATGCGGTAATTTTCTAAATTCTCATCAACCGTCTTGATAAGTGTATTCAGTTTGGACAGCAGCCATTTATCCATAACCGGAAGTTTATCATATTCTAATGCATATTTTGTCGCATCAAATCCATCGATATTCGCATAGAGCACAAAGAATGCATATGTGTTCCATAATGTACCCATGAATTTTCTCTGTCCCTCTGTAACAATCTTTCCATGGAATCGGTTCGGAAGCCACGGCGCGCTGTTAATATAGAAGTACCAGCGGATTGCATCTGCCCCGTATTCTTCCAATGCCTCAAACGGATCAACTGCATTTCCTTTGGACTTACTCATCTTCTGTCCTTTTTCATCCTGTACATGTCCTAGCACGATTACGTTTTTATATGGCGCTTTGTTAAATACAAGCGTCGAAATTGCAAGCAATGAATAGAACCAGCCTCGTGTTTGGTCAACTGCCTCGGAAATGAAGTCTGCCGGGAACTGCTGCTCAAACAAATCTTTATTCTCAAATGGATAATGATGCTGCGCAAACGGCATAGCTCCGCTGTCAAACCAGCAGTCGATTACCTCAGGCACACGGTGCATCTCCTTGCCGCAGTGCGGGCATTTGATTGTCACAGCGTCAATAAACGGACGGTGGAGTTCGATATCTTCAGGGCAGTTGTCAGACATGGATTTTAATTCCTCAATACTTCCGATGGAATGCATATGTCCGCACTCACACTCCCAAATATTAAGCGGAGTTCCCCAGTAGCGGTTACGGCTGATACCCCAGTCCTGTACATTCTCCAGCCAGTCACCGAAACGTCCTTTACCGATACTCTCAGGAATCCAGTTGATTGTATTGTTATTTCTGATTAAATCGTCCTTTACTTCCGTCATCTTGATAAACCATGACTCGCGGGCATAGTAAATAAGCGGTGTATCACATCTCCAACAGTGCGGATAACTATGCTCAAAGTTCGGAGCTGAAAAGAGAAGTCCCCTCTTTTCCAAATCTTCTAATACGAGTGGATCGGCTTTCTTACAAAAGGTACCTGCCCACGGCGTTTCTTTTGTCATCTCACCTTTCTCGTCCACCAGCTGAAGGAACGGAAGGTCGTATTTACGTCCTACCTGGGAGTCGTCTTCACCAAATGCAGGCGCAATATGAACGATACCTGTACCATCTGTTAATGTAACATAAGTGTCACATACAATATAATAAGCTTTTTTCTTTACGTCCACAAACGGGAATAACGGCTCGTATTCCTTGCCTTCTAATTCTGTTCCCACATATTTTTCCAATACTTCATATGCCGGGCCCTCTTCGCTTAACTTGCCAAGCACAGTATCAAGAAGCGCCTCCGCCATATAATATGTGCAGCCGTCCGCCGCTTTAACTTTCACATAAGACTCATTTGGATTCACACAGAGCGCCACATTTGAAGGCAAAGTCCACGGCGTTGTCGTCCATGCTAAAATGTAAGCATCCTCATCCCTCACTTTGAATCTTGCGATTGCAGAACGCTCTTTGACGTCTTTATAACCCTGCGCCACCTCATGGCTTGAAAGCGGCGTCCCGCAACGCGGGCAATAAGGCACAATCTTGTAGCCTTTGTAAAGAAGCCCCTTATCCCAAATCTGCTTAAGCGCCCACCATTCAGACTCGATAAAGCTGTTATGATACGTTACATATGGATCCTCCATATCTGCCCAAAATCCAACGGTTGCAGAAAAATCCTCCCACATTCCCTTGTATTTCCATACACTTTCCTTACAGTGTCCGATGAACGGCTCTAAACCATATTCCTCAATCTGTTCTTTCCCATCTAAGCCTAGAAGCTTCTCAACCTCAAGCTCAACAGGAAGTCCGTGTGTGTCCCAGCCCGCTTTTCTAGGAACCATATAGCCCTTCATTGTACGGTATCTTGGAATCATATCTTTAATAACACGGGTCAAAACGTGACCGATATGCGGCTTGCCGTTAGCTGTCGGAGGTCCGTCGTAAAATGTGTATGTCTCGCCATCTTTACGATTTTCCATACTTTTCTCAAAGATGTTGTTATCCGCCCAGAATTTCTCGATTTTCTTCTCACGTTCTACGAATTTTAAATCGGTAGATACTTTCTGATACATTTCTTTCTCCTTTCATTGGGGACGTAGCACTTTGTAACTTTACTACGTCCCGAATTGAGTTTTACTATGTCCCTTTTTGTTAAATTTCCTCCTGCCGGAGGTCTTAATGATATAGAATCAAAGTTTCCTATATCATAAAAATACTCCCGTCCTGTAAAAGGACGAGAGTATTAAACTATCGTTAACCACCTGTTACGTCATACTATCATATGAGTTCTTTTTAACGGTAGAAAACCGGCAGCGCCTATTCATTGAAAATACTGATATTCAATAAAATTCGGTTAAAATTGCTTTCAACTTTCGACACCTGCAACTCGGAAGTGATTTTCAAATAATTCTTACTTATACCGGTCTCACACCATCCCCGGCTCGCTGCAATTTTCGGAAAAATTCTACTGTCTTCGTCATTGTTTTTTTCGTATACTTTATTATTATAAGCAAAAAATCAACAGTCCGTCAAGGGTTTCTTAAATTTTTTGTAACAGTGCGGGCTGAATTACCTGGAATCTGTCAGCCTATTCTCCATGTCCCTCATTTTCCGACTCCTGCCTCTCCCTTCTGCGTCTTTTAAATTCTCGCAGCTTCCGCGCATGCTCTCTCTCTTGTTTTATATAGAGAACTATTACAACCGCCGCTAAAACCGACGCAATGATTACCGCACCAATGACAAGTTTTATAATAAATCCCGTACTATCCTTCTCTTTTTCTTTCTCTTTTACCGGCTTTTTTTCTGCCGGCTGCTCCTGTTTCAAGGAAACTTTTGTTGTTCCTACAAGATGATCGTTGTAAAAGTAACTTACTTCTCCATTTTCATCTATTTCCTTCGTCAGCTCATCAAAACTCACGCCGTTTGGAACCGTAACATAATCCTCCGGCGAAATATTTTCAAACTCCTCTGATTTCTCATTATCGGAAATATTGATATTCTTGAAATTTTGAAAGGCATAATCACCAAGCTTCTTCGTGTCTTCATAAGTTCCCTTTCTAGACGCCATAATAACGACCACAATCTGTTTTCCGTCCTGCTCCATCACTGTGGCGAGGGTATTAAAAGACTCCTCCGTATATCCTGTCTTACCGGCAATACACCTGTCATCATGGTTTTTTCCCGAGACAAGCATCTTATGCCCCTGCTGAAACGTTCTTGAATCCTCCTCCAAATTGGTCGGCGGAATAGTGTACTGTACAGTCTGCACGATTTCTAAAAGAGCCGGATAAGTAAACGCTGCTTTTGAAATCAAAGCCATATCTCTGACAGTTGTGTAATGTTCCTCTTCAAACATGCCGTTGGTATTTATAAAATGCGTATTCTCACATCCAAGCTCCGCCGCCCTGTCATTCATCATCTGTACAAAATCCTCGTGCGTACCGCCTACTGTCTCGCCGACAGCATAAGCAACCTCATTGGCAGACGCAAGCATAAGACCATGCAGCGCGTCTTTCATTTTAATCCGCTCGCCGGGTTTCATGCCGATATGCGCATATCCTGCTTTCTTACATTTCTGGCATTCCTCCGAAAATGTCACCATATCCGTCATTTCACTGTTTTCCAGCGCCACGAGGGCAGTTAATATCTTCGTAATACTTGCCGGATAATGCTTCTCGTCAACCGCCTTTCCATACAGAACGGCTCCTGTATCCATGTCCATCACTATGCCCGACTCACCATTAATTACAGGTCCCTGAGGCCAGTTTTCTACTTTGTTAGTTTCTATCGGTATGGAGAGCGCGGCTTCCTCCTCCTTTTTACGAGATTCCGCAGCTGCATCCTGTGGGTTTTCTTCTGTTGCAAATGCCGTTATTTGCACACATAAAATCATTATAAGTCCGACGATAGGCGCAATCCTACGAATTTTATTTCCCATTTTATCACTAATCCCTTCGGATAAAATCTATTACAATCTGTTTTTGTAATATTTCTGTCATATTTGTAATGTTTAGTTTAACATATAGTTATAGGGATTTCAAGGGTAAGGCTGCTTCACTTCTAACATCCTCTAAAACACCGCCAAACGCAACTTATATCATTGACTCACAGTATTTTATTTCATTTTAAACAATCTGCTTTCTTGTTTATAAATGTTTTCATCAGTATTTTGGCTGTCTATGTATATACTCTCCATTGCATACAGAGCAGAAAATGACAAAATGAGATTTTTCTGATTGGCTAAACAGAAATTCTTTGTCCCGGTAACTAATCCCATTCGCTTTTCACGAAAGCCCGTAAATTTGTATGGTTCATTGTATCATGGGAAGAAATTAGCTGCAATATGAGTAACAGTTCAGCCATGCACAAAGTCACAAAAATCTGAGTTCAAACGTGTTTGAAAACGAAGACTTTTTGTGGACTTTGTATATGGCGTTTTGCCATAAGCGAGAATTTTAGCTGCGTTAGCAGCGGAAAAGGCTATGAAATATGGCTGAACTGTTCCCAATATGACAGCAATGTGCTTTTTAATTCTTTCCTTATTATAGAAAATCTGATATAATATTAAACGAAACACCAAATTTAGAGGAACCCGGGAAGTTTCCGGGAAAAACAAAGACAGGAGGAACAAGAAAAGAAACATGAACAAATGGAAGAAACGTGGTAAAAGAATACTGGTATTTCTTCTTATTCTTGGATTCATCGGCGGAACGGTGGATCATTTGCGGGTTACCGTAACTGCAGCTGATGCAGAGGGGAGCGAAGTTCCGGGGGACAAAAACGATACGTCAGAAAAAGATACTGTCCAGCCGACATGTACCTGCATGACTCAATGTACGGCAGAGACGGAAGCAGCAGATTGTCCTGTATGCAGGGAGGATTTGTCTTCTTGCAACGGTAAAGCTCTTACAGACAATCCGGACGAAAGCAAGAATACAGATACCGAAAATCCGGAAAAGCTTCCGGCAGATTCAGAGGCTGCCGCTGTGGAAGAGCTTATTAAAAAACTTCCGTCACTTGAAGAGTTAAAAACGCTTGACCAAGAGAAGAAAGACGCAGCTTACGAGCAGATTCAAAAGGCATTCGACGCCTATGAGAGCTTGGAAGAAGAACAGAAAGCTCTGCTCCAAGGAGCGGAAGAGCAGCTAAAAGCGCTGCTGGAATATTTTACGGAATTGGTTATGCCGCTGGCAACAGACCAGCAGATAACAGATGCCTGGAATGCAATGACAGCTGCCATGATCAATTGGGACGCTGAAGTAGATTTATCCGGCTATGACCTTACGGAAGAAGATTGGAAACGTATATTCCCGAACGTAGTAGAGAATAATCCGGATTTGTTTTATGTGTGGCTGATCACGCCTTTCACTGACAAAAATACATCCAAGATTGTAAAGTGTACGTTTACTTATAGTACAGAATACGACCAAAACAGTGTTAAAGAGTACAAGGCGGCAATTGACAACGTTTTCAATGAAGTTATTGAAGCGAATATGACCGATGAACAAAAAGCGCTTGCGCTTCATGATTATTTAGTTCAGCATATGGTATATGACCAAAATGCTAATAATAATTTAGGAATTGAAAAGAGAAACGCATATGAAGCGCTGGTAAACGGCATCGGAGTCTGCCAAGGTTATACTCTTGCTTACGCCGCTCTGCTTAATAAAGCGGGAATAGAGGTGGAGTATTGCAGAAGTAAATCCATGAACCATATATGGAATTATGTAAAACTGGACGGCAAGTGGTATCATGCAGACTTAACGTATGATGATGCAACTGCCAGCTCACAGACCGGAGAAACCGGTTATGTAAAACATACCTATTTTCTGCTCAGCGACGACGCCATGAGTAAAGCGCAATTAAAACATAGCTGGGATGCCAATGATATAACATGTACTGACACGAAATACGATACTTACTGGCATAAGACCGCTCCTTTAACAGAGTCCGCCATTTATACTGTGAATGGCAGTTCATATTATCTTAAAAGAAAAGCGGTTTCTAATAACCCGAATATATGCCTAGGCGCGGCGCTGATGAAACGAGATTCCAACGGAACTGAGACCGAAGTAGCAAGTTTTGAAATAGAAAACTTATCGCAGGGATTTCCGATGTGGGATATGTGTGTTTCCAGACTTTCCTGTTCAAAAGGAGTCTTATACTTTAACGTAGGTAATTCCATCTATTCCTTTAATCCGTCGGTAAATAATACCCCGGAGAAAATTTATCAGTATGACGGCACAAACAAACAGATTGTGACCGGCCTTTTGGCAAGTGGGAATGAGATGACATTAGAGATTTCTGACCAAATCGGCAATATACAAGAAAAAGTACAAGTCCCGATTTTTACTTTAAGCGCAAGTGAGTCTAAAGTGAAAGTGGGCTATACAAAAGCTCCGGTGCTGACAGCGAATCCTCTTGCTTCCGGGTTTACCTGGTCGAAACAGAATGCAAATAACGGCTGGGACGTCATAAGCGGAGCAAATAGTTCTGATTATACCATAGAAACAGGATTGGCAAAGGGCAGTTACAGATATCGTGTTGAAGCAACACTGGATGGAAAATCCGTGTCTGCCGAAATAATCATAACCGTAACGGAACCGGAACAACAGAAGAACTTTGCTTTTTCTGAAAAATCGAAGACAGTGACCTATGGAGACGCAGACTTTACTGTGACTGCCCAGGGTGCAGAGAGCGGATCTTCCGTCAGCTACAGCAGCTCGGATCCTTCGGTAGCATCAGTTGATTCAAAGACTGGAACAGTCAGAATTCTGAAAACAGGCAGCGCTGTCATCACAGCCACAGCTTCTGAGACTGACGATTATCTGGAAGCAACAAGTTCATATACGCTGACTGTCTCTCCAAAGAAACTTACATGGGATGTGAGCGCTTTGGAAGCAACAGACCGACTGGATCTCATCAAAGACAAGGCAGCGACTCTGTACGGTGAACTGAAGCTTTCAGGCATTTTGGAAAAAGATTTGAACACCGTCCGGTTCGAGTGTCCGGCAGATAAGCTGTCCGGCATCTACGAGACAGTGGCAGAAGGACGACAGAAAGTGACCCTTTCTTGGAAGAGTGAGCAAGACAAACCCGTTCTTCAGGGTGACGGGAAAGATAATTATACTATTCCTTCCGCTTTGCCGGAGATTTCAGGCAAAATCAGTGTAGTGAACGATTCCATTTTGGATTCTACGGACGGAACCCAATTCAAACTGCAAGTAGAAAGCGGCATCTCCAAAGTACCGGATGCTTTAAAGAATATGGAACATTTGAATACACCGGGCAAAATCGAAAAAGTGATGAAGCTGAAAATACAAGAGAAATACAGCGGAATTGCAGACGCAAATATGGTAATCTACGATGTGGAACTTTTGGTAAATATCGATGGAAAAGGATGGGAGAAAGTAACTAAGGACAATTTCCCAAAAGACGGTTTAACTATAACTCTGCCTTATCCATCCGGAACAGGAAGAAATACCCATGACTTTGTGGTATCCCATATGTTTACGGCTGATATGAATGGCTACCGTGCTGGAGATGTGGAATATCCGGCGGTAACGAAAACAGAGAAAGGCATTACATTCAAGGTACATGGATTGTCTCCGATTACCATAGGCTGGAAAGGAGTAAACAGCGGTTCTTTCGGTGACGGCGAAAACGGCAATGTTTCTAGTAAACCGACATTTACCGGCAATAAGACGGATGCTCCTCCAACCGGCGATAATTCGCCGATTATGCTGTATGTACTGCTGGCTGCGGCAGCGTTCAGCGTGATAAGCGGACTTTATATCAGAACAAAAAAGAGCAGATAACCAGATAGAATAACGAAAAGAGATGATCATGGGCTTTTGAACCTTGTATCATCTCTTTTTTATGAGTCTCTGCCTGCTATTCTAATGCAAACATTTTCATTGCCGCCTTTACATTTTCTCCCATCCATTTTTAATCTTCTTCTCCAATTCGGCAAACGGCTTCAAACCGCTGAGCGCATCATATGCCGCCACACAGGAAGCTCCGGTCGCCGCCGCTAAATGCATCGCCATTTCCAGAGAATAGCCATTCAATGCCGCCGTCAGGAATGCGGCAATACTCGTATCTCCCGCCCCGGTTCCTGACAGCACCTGTTCCGGAACATAGCTTCTCTCAAATCCACATAAATCTGCCCACCCAGCCGCATCCAGCTCCAGCTTTTCTCCGACTTTTTCCAACATTTGTTTGGAACTTGTTTGATAATAGATTCCCGGCGCGCCGCATTTGATCAGCAGGATCTTCGCTCCCAGCTGCATACATTCCTCAGCAAGCGGTTTTACATCCGTCTCAATATCTAAAATCTCCGTTATATCCCTGCCGGCCGATCTTTTCTTCCACTCATAGAACCGTTCCCGATCCAACATAAAACACAATTCCTCTACACTCGGCACAAGAATATCCACGTTTGGAATAACCTGCTCCAATATTCTTCTCCAGTCTGCCCTTCCTGCTTCCGAATCCGGTTCAATGGCTGCAAAATCCATTGAAGTAGCAGCTCCGCATGCCTTTGCCCGTTTCATCAGTTTAACCAGCTCCGCACCGTCGTTTTCATACATACATTTCATCACAGGCGGATAACCAAAATGAAGTAGCGCCGCATCCTCCAATTCCTTCTGTGGGATATCCTCCGCGCAGAAAGCATGGTTGGCTCCCGGATTATGAAGAAAAATCCTGTCAATTCCCGGAACTGCCAGCACAACGGTATAGGCAGTCGATTCTTGTTCGGAAATCAACATCCCCTTCTCAGCATCATAGGATTTCAAAACATTGCAGACCATCTCGCCAAAATGATCCTTCCCAAGTTTTCCCATCAAAGAAACGTCTGCCCCAAAAAACTTCATAGCCAGTCCTGTGTTTGCCACAGAGCCGCCCGCATGTACATCCGCAGGGCCAACATTGACCAGCTTGCCGGGAGTCAGAATATCTCCCAAACCTGCTGCCTGTTTCTCCGGAAAAACCGGTGTAATGTCCAAGCAAATATGCCCTGCCGCGATAACTTTCTTCTTCAACTGCCTGCCTCCTTTTATTCTGCATATTTTATTGGTGGAATATATTAATAATTATTTACAGAATTATATCACATTTCACATTCATTTCCTATAAAAATCTGATTTATTACTCATCATATCTGATTTCTTCCTTAGTGTACTTCCTTTCCATGTCATGCCTGATTTTTCTGTTTTGCACTGATTCAAAAATAATAGAAAAATCATAATCCGCCGGATATAATTCCAAAGCTGCTACATGAAGTTTCACTCTTTTATGATTAATCCATATCTTTTTTCCAGGCATCTGCACTCTTAAAATGCCTTTCTCATTAATCGGTTCACATACAATGCCTATCTTCTTATCCGGATAGACCATTACGCTGTCTCCAAGATTATATTTTGCACTTAACTGTACATCCTTCCCTGCCTGTTTGGTTTTTGAAATCCTTTTAGCTTTATTCGCTTTTATTATATTTTCTTTTTTCTGAAAATGGTATTCGTCTACAGCATTCTCCCCATAGGCCGCTTTCACCGCTACTCTTAGCATCTCATCCGGCATTCCCAGCCGATCGGCTATATAAAAGGCACAGCTTTCACCCGCCTCACCAATAACCATCTGATACGTGGGTTTCAGGGTCTCTCTGTCAAAAGTCATCCTTGCATTTACAATACTTTTCGTTTTCTCTGCATACTCCTTAACCTCGGGGTAATGCGTGGTAACAAGAAAAATGGCGCCGCTTTTTCTAAGCTCCTCCAATATTGCAATGGCAATTCCCATGCCCTCCGCCGGATCGGTACCTGAACCTAACTCATCCATAATCACAAAACTTTCTTCATTTACTTCACTTAATACTTCCAATACATTCTTAATGTGTGCTGAAAATGTTGATAAATTTTCAGCAATATCCTGACC
>CANAZK010000047.1 GCA_947366105.1 uncultured Lachnospiraceae bacterium
TGTTTACGGATATTGAGATGCCTTTGGTATTCACATTGTTTGATATGGAGAGGGCGGGGGTGAAAATAGAAGCCGAAGCCCTGAAATTCTACGGAGAACAACTTGGAACAAGAATTGTAGAACTGGAAGCGGAAATCTATGAAGAGGCAGGGGAGAAATTTAATATCAATTCTCCGAAACAGCTTGGAATTGTTCTCTTTGAACACTTGAAACTGCCTAACGGAAAGAAAACCAAGACCGGGTATTCTACGGCCGCAGACGTTCTTGACAAGCTGGCGCCGGACTATCCGGTGGTGTCCAAAATATTAGAGTACCGTCAGCTTACGAAATTGAAATCGACCTATGCAGACGGTCTTGCAAATTATATCAGTGAGGACGGAAGAATCCACGGAAAATTCAACCAGACGATTACCGCAACAGGACGTATCAGCAGTACGGAGCCGAATCTTCAGAATATTCCGGTCCGCATGGAACTTGGCAGGCTGATCCGTAAAGTATTTATCCCAGAGGAGGGATTTGTGTTCGTTGACGCGGATTATTCGCAGATTGAACTTCGGATTTTAGCACACTGCTCAGGCGATGAAGCATTAATAGGCGCGTATCGTGAGGCGAGGGATATTCACCGGATTACCGCATCGCAGGTGTTCCATATTCCCTTTGACAAAGTGACGGATTTGGAACGCCGGAATGCGAAAGCAGTAAACTTCGGCATTGTGTACGGTATCAGTTCGTTTGGATTGAGCCAGGATTTGAGTATTACGAAGAAAGAGGCGGCGCAGTATATCGAGAATTATTTTAAAACCTATCCGGGAATCAAACGTTTTTTGGACGATACGGTTGCCCATGCAAAACAGATGGGATATGTGGTGACGCTTTTTGGCAGGAGAAGACCGGTGCCGGAGTTGGAATCAGGCAGTTTTATGCAGCGTTCTTTCGGGGAGAGAGTTGCCATGAACGCACCGATTCAGGGAACTGCGGCAGACATTATGAAGATTGCAATGATTGGGGTAAACCGCGCGCTGAAAGAAAATAATATGAAATCAAAGCTTGTACTTCAGGTACACGATGAGCTTTTGATCGAGGCGCATAAATCAGAACTTGCGAAAGTTCAGGAAATTCTGAAAAGAGAAATGGAGGGAGCGGCATCTCTTGATGTTCCCCTTGATATCGATATGCATACGGGAAATAACTGGTACGAGGCAAAATAGATGAAAGTAATTGGAATTACCGGCGGAATAGGCGCGGGCAAGAGCCGTGTTCTTGATTATATGCGTGAAAAATATGCAGCCGCTGTCTGTCAGACTGACAAGGCGGCGCATGAGCTTCAGAAACCGGGAAAAGACTGTTACAGAGAAATAGTCCGTAATTTCGGAGCGGAAATTCTCAATGCAGACGGCAGCATTAACAGAAAGGTTCTTGGAAGCATTGTGTTTTCAGCTCCGAAGAAACTTGAACTTTTGAATGGAATTGTACATCCGGCAGTAAAAGCATTTGTAAAGGAAGAGATGAAAAGGTCTGAAGAGGCCGGAGCGGACATATTCGTTATCGAGTCGGCGCTTCTTATGGAAGACCACTATGAGGAAATTTGTGACAGGCTTTGGTATATTTACGCGGACAAAAGCGTCAGGACGGCACGTCTGAAAGAGTCAAGGGAGCTTGAGGATGAAAAGATAGAGAATATTATGCATTCACAGGCGGATGAGGAGGCATTCCGTTCTTATTGTGATGTGACGATTGACAACAGCGGTACATTTGCATGTACGGAAAAACAGATAGAAAAAGCATTGGGCGGGAGATAGAAACATGAGACTATGCAGTATTGCCAGCGGGAGCAGCGGAAATTGTATTTATATAGGAGGCAGAAACGTCCATATATTGATTGATGCCGGAATCAGTAAGAAAAGAATTGAGGACGGATTGAAGGAAATCGGCGTCTCGGCTGAGCAGATTGACGCTGTTTTGATTACCCATGAACATTCGGATCATATTCAGGGGCTTGGGGTATTCAGCAGGAAATATAAAGCGCCGATTTATGCCACATCGGGCACTATCCGGGGCATAAAGGATTATAAAGCGCTTGGAAACATGCCGGAGGGGCTGTATCATACGGTAAAGACAGACGAGCCCTTTTATATAGGGGGATTTAAAATCAGACCGTTTGCAATTTCACACGATGCTTTGGAACCGTCGGGTTACAGGGTGGAAGATGATGAAAAAACCGTTGCAGTAGCAACAGATTTAGGAATATATGATGATTATATTGTAGAGAATCTAAGGAATGTAAACGCTCTTGTTCTTGAAGCAAATCATGACATGCATATGTTGGAAGTCGGTCCTTATCCCTATCCGCTTAAGCAAAGAGTGATGGGGGAGCGGGGACATTTGTCGAATGAATTGTCAGGACGGCTTCTTTGTGATATACTGCATGACAGACTACAATGCGTGATGCTCGGACATCTGAGTAAGGATAACAATTACGAGAGTCTTGCATATGAAACTGTAAAACTGGAAGTAACTTTGGGAGATAATCCATATAACGGTGAGGATATACATATTGTGGTTGCGAAAAGGGATACGGTTTCTGAAGTGGTGGATGTGTAGAAGAAAGCGGAGGAAGTAATGATGGGAAAGGTAGCAGTTGTAACAGACAGTAACAGTGGAATTACGCAGGGAAAAGCGAAGGAGCTTGGAATCAGGGTATTGCCGATGCCTTTTTTTATTGACGGTGAACTGTATTTGGAGGACATTACGTTAAGCCAGGAGCAGTTTTATGAGCGGCTTAATAATGATTCGGATATTTCCACGTCCCAGCCGTCTCCGGGAAGTGTGATGGACTTGTGGGACGAGGTACTGAAGGAATATGACGAGATTGTATACATTCCGATGTCAAGCGGACTCAGCAGTTCCTGCGAAACTGCCATATCACTCTCGCAGGACTATGAAGGAAAGGTTTGGGTTGTAGATAACCAAAGAATTTCCGTGACCTTGAAGCAGTCTGTTTTGGAGGCGATGAAACTTGTACAGGCAGGGAAAAGCGCGGAGGAAATTAAGGCGATATTGGAAGATGAAAAGAAAGAATCAAGCATTTATATTACCGTCGATACATTGAAGTATTTGAAAAAAGGCGGACGGGTGACGCCGGCAGCGGCGGCAATCGGCACGGTGCTGAACTTGAAACCGGTTCTTCAGATTCAGGGAGGAAAACTTGATGCATTTGCAAAGGTGCGGGGGTGGAAGCAGGCAAAAAAAACTATGCTTGACGCTGTTGAAAAGGACATGTCTGAGAGATTCGGAGGTCAGCCTGTCTATATTCAGGCAGCCTACACTTCTTCAAAGGAAGAGGCGCAGATGTGGAAAGAGGAAATTATGCAGAGAATTCCAAATGCGGAGGTTGACATGGATCCGTTATCTTTAAGTGTGGCATGCCACATCGGACCGGGAGCTTTAGCGGTTACTTGTACAAGAAAAATGAGATAGCAGGAAAATATGAAAAATATGAGCATTCGCTGCCGCTATACGCGGACAACTGAATGCTCATATTCATTTATGAACGGTGTTTTGAATTTTTCGGTGACAACAGTTTCATAAAGGTTGGAAGCGAATATATCACATTCCAGCATGGAGAGGAAAGGTTCTTCTATTTGGTCTGTATAAGACAGTTTCGTAAGAAGCGGGACGGAGCTTTTTTCTTTCAGTGCAGTTAGAATGCCGGCAGAGTCTTTGCGGAAGCCGAGAACACGGGCGTATCCGTGCATATCCGCAGACATCCACATGTCCATGTCCTTTTTGCGGATATCCAAAAGAATGTGAAGCAGTGCACGGCTGATTCGCGTATAAGTAAGCTGGCGTGTTTTTAACAGGTCGCAGAACTGGTCAAAGCTTATAAAGTCATTCCGATACTTTAATATCCGGTTTGCCAGGTCTTCCGTAACGTCTACAAAACTCATAAGCCACTGCGGCGTTGCGCTTAGAAGCCGGTATTTTAGTATGAGAGAGAAATCATTGGCATACACCGGATAGCGTGTGCGGTGTGTTTCTTCTAAAAGGCGGATACAGATCGGCGGCACCTGTTCTTCGAGTCTTGTCAGGATATCCGACAGGATAGGCTCGTCATACATACCGTCAGATTCCATATGTACGGCATTGCCGGAAAATGCCAGCAGTTTACGGATTGCGGAGGCAGAGCTGTACGTTTCGCAAAGATGGGTATCGTGGTAATTGGATTCCTTTCTTTGGACAGAATAAGGAATGATGCTGCTTTCTAAACGGTAGAGGGCTTTCAGGTATTCAATTCCGAGAATGTTGTTGGGCTTTTCCATGTATGAACTTAAAGCCGTGTCTTTCGTGTACTCCTCAAGCGCCCTTTGGCGGGCATAGGGAAAAGAAAGTCCTGACTTCATATGAACTTTAAGAGATTGTCTGTAAGGTTCTGGCTCCTCATGGAGAATCCGGGCGATTTCCTCTAAAGCATTCAGGTTTTTGCATTCCGTACCGAAACAAATGGAGTTTACACATCCAAGCTGTTCAAAAAGAGAAACGGCGCCCAACGCGAAATACTCCGCGCTTCCGGAAGCATAGCAGACCGGCAGTTCAATTACGGCGGCAGCGCCGGACTTTAGCGCGATTTCTGTCCGGAGATGTTTTGGCATGATGGCCGGAGTTCCGCGCTGGACAAAATTACCGCTCATTACTACGAGCGCGGCGTCCGCTCCGGTTAATTCCAGCGCCTGTTCCATATGGTATTTATGGCCGTTGTGAAAGGGATTATATTCTGTGATTAAGCCGACAATTTTCATGAATGACCTCCTCATATTTTTTCTGACTGCTATGATTGTACCATAAAAGGAGGGGGATGCGCAAAACGTATTGTTGACAAAAAACGAGCTTACGGTTTACAATAATTCACATACATAGGAGAGGAGGGCGCATATGACGGAAGAAAGAATGCTTGAGCTTTTGGAGACAAGAGAATACAAAGAACTTAAGGCGGAGCTGGAGAACTTTCACCCCGTGGATATTGCACAGCTCCTTGAAGAATTTAGTGAAAAACAGAGGGTTTTAGTTTTCAGGCTGTTATCGAAAGAGGAGGCGGCAGAGACTTTCACTTATATGAGCAGCGAGATGCAGGAAGCGTTGGTCAGCAAATTGACGGATGCAGAGATTGAAGAGGTCGTGGAAGAAATGTACCTTGACGACGTTGTAGACGTTTTGGAGGAGATGCCGGCGAATCTTGTAGAGAGGCTGCTTCTTTCGACTGACGAGGAAACACGTCTGCAGATTAATACGCTTCTTCAGTATCCAAACGACAGCGCCGGAAGCATTATGAATGTGGAGTATATTGCGCTCCGCAAAGAAATGACGGTTGCAGACGCAATTTTAAAAATCCGCCAGGTCGGTATCAACAGGGAAACCATTTATACCTGCTATGTAACGGAGAAGAAGAAACTGATCGGCGTAGTGGATGTAAAAGACCTTCTGACTACCGGCGAAAACCGCCTGATTGAAGAGATTATGGAAACCAATATGATATATGTCCATACTCATGATGACCAGGAGGAAGTGGTTTCGGTTATTAATAAATACGGATTGATTGCCGTCCCGGTTGTGGATTATGAAATGTGCATGGTTGGAATCGTTACGGTTGACGATGCGATGGACGTCCTGCAGGAGGAGACGACGGAGGATATGAGCATGATGGCCGGTATTTCTCCGAATGAAGATTCCTATTTTGAGGCGTCAATATGGCAGCATGCAAAGAGCCGTTTTCCGTGGCTTCTGTTTTTGATGCTTTCGGCAACGATTACCGGGCTTTTGCTGGGACATTATGAGGACGCGCTTGCGGTTATGCCTATTTTAAATACATTCGTGCCTATGCTCACAGGAACCGGGGGCAATTGCGGTTCGCAGAGTTCCACACTCATTATACGCGGTCTTGCGGTGGATGAAATTGAGTTTAATGATATATTTAAAGCAATTTTCAAAGAGATACGGGTTGCGCTTGTGGTTGGATTTATGCTGGCGTTAGTAAACGGCGTGCGCATTATTATTATGTACCATGACCCGCTGCTTGCATTGGCGCTTGGAATTACGCTTATGTGTACGGTTATGCTTGCTAAGACAATCGGATGTATGCTGCCTCTGATCGCGAAAAAATGCGGACTTGACCCGGCGATCATGGCGGCGCCGCTTATAACGACTTTGGTGGATACGGGAACAATATTTGTATATTTTTCAATAGTGACCAGAATATTTCATTTATAAATAATTTCACCTTGTATACAAAAAACGTTTGGGTTATAATATTGCATATATGAGAACAAATGAAAGGGGTCTTAAATCATGGGATTTATTGACGTAATCAAGGCTAAAGCGAAAGCCGACAAGAAAACAATTGTACTTCCTGAGACTGAGGATATCAGAACGTACGAGGCGGCTGAGGCTGTTTTGAAAGAAGGAACGGCTGATTTGATTTTAGTCGGAAGTAAAGAGGAAATCGAAAAGAACAGGGCAGGATTCGATATCAGTGGGGCGCAGATTGTCGACCCTGCAGAAGATGAGAGAACGGCTGCTTATATTGCAAAGCTGGTAGAATTAAGGCAGAAGAAAGGAATGACAGAAGAGCAGGCGAAGGAGCTCCTTCTTAACAATTATCTCTATTATGGCGTTATGATGGTTAAGATGGGAGATGCGGACGGTATGGTTTCGGGTGCGTGCCACTCGACGGCTGACACATTAAGACCATGTCTTCAGATTCTAAAGACAAAACCGGGTACGAAGCTGGTATCTGCATTCTTTGTAATGGTAGTTCCTGACTGCGATATGGGTGCAAACGGAACGTTTATCTTTGGAGATTCAGGGTTGGAACAGAATCCGGATCCGGAGAAACTTGCAGCCATTGCCGCTTCATCAGCGGAATCATTTAAAGTACTGGTGGGAGAAGAACCGAAGGTTGCAATGCTTTCCCATTCTACAAAGGGAAGCGCAAAACATGCCGACGTGGATAAAGTAACCGAGGCGGTACGCATTGCGAAAGAAGCGAATCCTGATCTTTTGCTTGACGGAGAGCTTCAGCTGGATGCGGCAATTGTTCCGGAGATCGGTGCGTCCAAAGCTCCGGGAAGTCCGGTTGCAGGACAGGCGAACGTACTTATCTTCCCAGATCTTGATGCGGGAAATATCGGATACAAACTGGTGCAGAGACTTGCAAAAGCCGAGGCTTACGGACCGCTTACACAGGGAATTGCAAAACCTGTAAATGATTTATCAAGGGGCTGCAGCGCGGCGGATATTGAAGGTGTAGTTGCTATTACGGCAGTACAGGCACAGGCGGAATAATCATTCGGAATGATTATATAAATTAACATTTTATTTTATGGAGGAAAAGAAAATGAATGTATTAGTAATTAACTGCGGAAGTTCATCACTTAAATTTCAGTTAATCAACTCAGAAACAGAAGGAGTACTCGCAAAAGGCCTTTGTGAAAGAATCGGTATCGACGGAAGACTTACTTATCAGCCGGAGGGCGGAGAGAAGAAGACAGAGGAGCTTGCAATGCCTACACATACAGAGGCGATCCAGTTTGTAATTAACGCGCTTACAAACGCTGAGACAGGCGTTGTGAAAAGTCTTGAGGAAATCGGCGCTGTAGGACACCGTGTAGTACACGGCGGAGAAAAATTCGCAAGCTCGGTTGTAATTACTGATGAAGTAAAGGCTGCAATTGAGGAATGTAATGACCTTGCGCCGCTTCATAATCCTGCCAACTTAATCGGTATTAACGCATGTCAGGAATTAATGCCTGGAACTCCGATGGTAGCGGTATTTGATACGGCATTCCATCAGACAATGCCTGAAAAAGCATATATGTATGGACTTCCATATTCATACTACGAGGATTACAAAGTAAGACGTTACGGCTTCCACGGAACAAGCCACAGCTTTGTTTCTAAGAGAGCTGCCGATATTCTTGGAAAAGATTATAATGCAATGAAGACAATTGTGTGCCACTTAGGAAACGGTGCAAGTATCAGCGCTGTATTAAACGGTAAGTGTGTAGATACTTCAATGGGTCTTACACCGCTTGAAGGTCTTGTAATGGGAACACGTTCAGGCGATATCGACCCGGCAATCTTAGAGTATGTTGCTAAGAAAGAGAACTTAGACATCGCAGGACTTATGAATATGCTCAATAAGAAATCAGGCGTATTCGGTCTTTCAAACAATCTCTCAAGCGACTTCAGAGACCTTGAAAGCGCAGCGGCAGAAGGCAATAAGCCGGCACAGATTGCACTTGATGTATTCTGCTACCGTGTAGCAAAATATGTGGGCGGCTATGCAGCGGCTATGAACGGTGTTGATACTATCGTATTTACAGCGGGAATCGGCGAGAATGCAGGTCTTGTTCGTACAAAAGTCTGCGAATATTTAGGATATCTCGGAATTGCTATTGACCAGGAGGCAAACGGAAAACGCGGTGAAGAAATCGCAATCTCTACTCCTGACTCTAAGGTAACTGTTATGGTAATCCCTACAAATGAAGAGTTGGCAATTGCACGTGAGACGGTAGCGCTTGTATAAGAGAAATTTCCTGTAATTATTTGTTGACAAATCCATTTTACATGATATAATAATTTAGGTATGAATAGGAGCAGTAACAGTATGTTAATAAACCTATCAGACGTCTTATCCGAACAACATAAGACAATTGAGAAAAGCTGTATGCCGGATATGGCAGAATTCAAAGCAGAATTCGGCAGTTTTCCGATAAGCGAGAAGAAGGCTGCTCACATTGTTGCAGAGCATGTAAAAGGGAAGCAGCTTTTAATCAAAGGAACGGCAGAATTTACAATTATGGTTCCGTGTGACAGATGTCTTACGGAGACTCCGGTGGAATTTGCATTGGAGTTTGTAAAGAATGTTGACTTAGAAGAGTCAGATGACGCAAGGGTAGACGAATTAGATGAGAAGAATTATATTGACGGATATTATTTAGACGTAGACAAATTACTCTATAATGAGATTTTGATAGGATGGCCGACAAAAGTTCTATGCAGTGATGACTGTAAAGGTATTTGCAGTGTGTGTGGTCAGAACCTAAATGAGGGAACCTGTGACTGTGAAGATACAGGTCTTGACCCAAGAATGTCAGTTATCCGCGATGTATTTAAGAATTTTAAGGAGGTGTAACCTATGTCAATTTGTCCAAAGAATAAATCTTCAAAAGCAAGAAGAGACAAAAGAAGAGCTAACTGGAAGATGAGCGCTCCGAATTTAGTAAAATGCAGCAAATGCGGAGAATTAATGATGCCTCACAGAGTATGTAAGGCTTGCGGCTCATATAACAAAAAAGAAATCATTTCAGTTGAGTAATCTGAGCAATCGAGGTAAAAAGGGTTTCCGAGTAATTGGGAGCCCTTTTTTAATTGAAACCATAAATGAAGTATGATAGTATGAAAAGAAAAAGTTACAAGGAGGGAGAGTAAATGGCGATTGTAGAAGTAATTAAATATAATGGCGTTCCGAATATTTTTGCATGGAAGTATCCCAGTGAAGAATTGGGAACATGGACACAACTTATAGTTAATGAGTCACAAGAAGCGGTTTTATTTAAAGGTGGAAGGGCTCTTGATGTATTTCCGAGCGGCAGACATACACTGGATACGGAGAATATTCCATTATTAAATAAAATCGTTAATTTACCTTTTGGAGGAAGGTCGCCTTTTACAGCGGAGGTTTGGTATGTAAATAAACTCTTTAAATTAGATATTAAATGGGGGACGGCATCCGCTATTCAGATTCAGGATCCTAAATATGAGGTGTTTGTTTCTATACGCTCGAATGGAATGTTCGGAATTCAAATTGAGGATTCAAAAAAGTTCCTTGTCAAACTTGTTGGAACAATGCCGGCATTTGATGAAAGAAACATCGTTAATTATTTTAGAGGGTTATACATAACAAAGGTTAAAGACGTTATTTCATCATACGTTATAAAGAAAAAGATTAGCGTTCTTGAGATTAATGCATATCTTGATGAGCTTTCTTTTTTTATGAAAGAGCGTATTGAACCGGAAATGACTGAGTATGGTATTAAGTTAGAAAGTTTTTATATTAATGAAATAAGTATTCCAGAAGATGACCCGGCTGTTAAGAAACTTAAGGAAGCGCTTGCAAAAAAGGCGGAAATGAATATTATCGGTTATAACTATCAGCAAGAACGTTCTTTCGACACGATGGAGTCTGCTGTTAAAAATGAGAGTATGGGTGCGATGCCATTCATGGGTGTTGGAATGGGGATTGGAATGGGAGTCGGTGTTGGCGGAGCGATGTCGGGTTCTATGTCAAATATTGCAGAAGGAATGTCGTTTGATAATAAGGAAAAGTTAGCGGAGTGTCCAAAATGCCATACAAAAATGAAACAAGGACAGAGATATTGCGGGGTTTGTGGCTGTGATATTGAAGAATCGATAGAAGAGGAAAAAATTAAAAAGGTAATTATTAAATGTATCAATTGCGGTGCCGAAAATAAAGGAGCGAAATTTTGTGTAGAATGTGGTAAGAAGTACAACCCTTGTCCGAAATGTGGGCAGGATATGGAAGAAGCTGCAATTTCATGCGGTTCATGCGGATATGAAGTATCTAAGAAATGCTTGCATTGTGGTACGGTTCTGCAAAAGGGTATAAAGTTTTGTCCAGAGTGCGGAAATTCCGTGGTAAAGAAATGTCCTAGATGCGGTGTGATTTTGGAAGAAGAACCAAAGTTCTGTCCTGAATGCGGAGAAAGTCTGCAAGTGTGATTTTGCGGATATTCAATAGAATAAAAATTTAAGGAGTTAAAAATGGACAAGTCAAAAAGGACTATTGTAGTAAGTCAGATAATTGAAATAATAGAGATTACGTTGGGGGCTGTTTGGGCGTTCCTGTTTATTAGCGTTGCTTTGGTTAGTATGACTGATGACGTAGTTGACGGCGCAGGAATTATAATTTTTATGTGGATGTTGGGTTTTCTAGGTGTATGGCTTGTCTTTATGGGAATCAGGCGTAGAAGAATGAGATTGGAATTTAAAAAGTATGCGGCACAATTATTAGATGATCCAACAGGACTAATAGAAAATATAGCTTCTGCCGCAGGAACTCCCCAAAATGTTGTCAAGAAGAATCTTGAGTTCATGATAAAAAAAGGATTTTTTACAAATGCATATATAGATAAACAGAACAATCGATTGGTATTGGCATCTTTATCGCAGAAAAATCAAGCTAATTTAATGAGAAGAGAGAATATAAATAATCCCGCGTTTGAAAAACCTTCTTTAGTAACATGTAAGTGTCCCAATTGTGGAGGAGTCAATGTAATTACTCAAGGTATAGTTTCTGAATGTGATTTTTGCGGCTCTCCTATACAAGGATAACGAAGAAACCGGTTTTTCGATAGAGATATAATTAGGTATTGCTTTTTGACATGATGTTTAGTAAAATTATCATTAGCAATTAGGAGGTAGAAGCATGTCAGATATTACAAGAGTAGCGCTTGACGCTATGGGAGGCGATAACGCACCGTACGCAATGGTTCAGGGCGCTGTTGATGCGGCCGGCAGGAGAAAAGATATTAAGATTTTTCTTGTAGGGCAGGAAGAGGTTGTTAGAAGCGAGCTTGAGAAATACAGTTATTCAAAGGAACAGATAGAGGTCGTGAATGCAACGGAAGTAATTGAAACAGCGGAACCCCCGGTTATGGCAATTCGCAGAAAGAAGGATTCCTCGATTGTGGTCGGGATGAACATGGTGAAACAAGGAAAAGCAGACGCATTTGTTTCAGCAGGAAGTTCCGGAGCGGTCTTGGTCGGCGGACAAGGAATTGTAGGAAGAATCAAAGGGGTGGAAAGACCGCCTTTAGCGCCGCTTATGCCGACAAAAAAGGGAGTTTCTTTACTGATTGACTGCGGCGCAAATGTAGACGCACGGTCTTCGCATCTTGTACAGTTTGCGAAAATGGGTTCCATATATATGAAAAATGCGCTTGGAATCGAAAAGCCGAGAGTTGCCATTGTTAATATCGGTGCAGAAGAGGAGAAGGGCAATGCCCTTGTAAAAGAGACCTTTCCGCTTTTGAAGGAATGTGAAGATATTAATTTTATCGGAAGCATTGAAGCGAGAGAGATTCCTCACGGGGAAGCAGACGTTATCGTATGCGAGGCATTTGTCGGTAATGTTATATTAAAACTCTTTGAAGGCGTTGGATCTGTCTTAATAGGAGAGATTAAGAAAGGGCTTATGTCAACTCTGCGCAGCAAGATAGGGGCTTTGCTTATTAAGCCCGCGCTAAAAGAAACGGTAAAGGCTTTTGACGCCAGTGAATATGGCGGGGCGCCGCTTCTTGGTCTGAATGGACTCGTTGTCAAAACGCATGGAAGTTCAACGGCAAAAGAGGTATCTAATTCTATCATTCAGTGTGTGACGTTTAAAGAGCAGAACATTAATGAGAAAATTAGAGAAGCAATTCAAGAAAAAGTAAAATAAGAGATAAGAGCGAGGGAGAAACATGGAATTTGAAAAATTAAAAGAGATTATTGAGAATGTTTTAAACATCGATCCGGACGGTATCACAATGGATGCGGCATTTATAGATGATTTAGGGGCGGATTCCTTGGATATTTTCCAAATTATTATGGGAATTGAAGAAACATTTGATATTGAGATTGAAAATGAAGACGCAGAGAAGATTGTTACTGTGGGAGACGCAGTAGAACAAATTAAAAATGCAACAAACTAGTCGAATAGATGAAAAAGCCCATTAGGGCTTTTTCATTTTACATGGGGGAGAAGAATGGAAAAGAAATTAAGAGAATTAGAACAAAAGACAGGCTATCGGTTCCGTGACTTCGATCTGCTCTGCAGAGCTATGAGGCACAGCTCCTATACAAATGAGAAACATATGAAGAAGAATGAATGCAACGAACGCCTTGAATTTCTTGGGGATGCGGTGCTGGAACTTGTGTCCAGCGAGTTTCTCTTCTTCGGAAATGAGGATATGCCGGAGGGCGAGCTGACAAGAACAAGGGCGAGTATGGTGTGTGAGCCGTCGCTGGCTTTCTGCGCAAGAGAGCTGGAGCTGGGGTCTTACCTGCTGCTTGGAAAAGGAGAAGAGCATACCGGAGGGAGAAACCGTGATTCTATCACATCAGACGCGTTGGAGGCGCTGATTGGTGCGATTTATTTAGATGGTGGTTTTGCTAGTGCAAAAGAGTTTATATATCGTTTTGTGTTGAATGATTTGGAGCATAAAAAACTCTTTTTTGATAGCAAGACTATCCTTCAGGAGATTGTACAGGGGAATCTTAACGAAAAGATTTCTTACAAGCTTTTAAAAGAAGAAGGACCTGACCATAATAAATCTTTTTTTACCGCTGTGTATATAGGGGATGAAATATATGGGCAAGGAAGGGGAAGAACCAAAAAAGGAGCGGAGCAGGAAGCCGCTTATCAGGCGATTTTAGAATTACACGAGAGAAAGTTGAAATAGGTGGTATATGTATTTAAAGAGTATCGAGGTGCAGGGATTTAAGTCGTTTGCCAATAAAATCGTTTTTGATTTTCATAATGGTATCACCGGCATTGTGGGACCGAACGGAAGCGGTAAGAGTAACGTTGCGGATGCGGTCCGCTGGGTGCTGGGCGAGCAGCGGGTAAAGCAGCTCAGGGGCGGTTCCATGCAGGATGTTATTTTTTCCGGCACGGAAAACCGCAGACCGCTCAGCTATGCTTCGGTTGCCATTACGCTGGATAATTCGGATCATCAGCTTGCGATTGATTATAATGAAGTAACGGTGACAAGGAAGCTGTATCGTTCCGGAGAGAGCGAATACTTGATAAATGGAAGTGTATGCCGGCTGAAGGATGTTAATGAGCTCTTTTATGATACCGGTATCGGCAAAGAGGGATATTCCATAATCGGTCAGGGACAGATTGATAGAATTCTGAGCGGAAAGCCGGAGGAGCGCCGGGAGCTTTTTGATGAGGCGGCGGGGATTGTGAAGTTTAAACGCCGTAAAAATATGTCTGTGAAGAAGCTGGAAGAAGAGCGTCAGAATCTTCTCCGTGTGACGGACATTCTTTCAGAGCTAGAGAAACAGATAGGACCTCTTGCCAAGCAGTCAGAAATGGCAAGGGAATATTTAAAGATGAAAGAAGAGCTTAAAACATACGATATCAATATGTTTCTTTTGGAAAGCTCAAGAATCCGTGAGCAGATAGAAGAGACGGAAAAGCTGCTTGACAATGCAAGGGAAGAGCTTAAGATTTCAGGCGCAGAGTATGAGAACACAAAGGCGGAATACAGTGAGATAGAAGATCAGCTTGATGTAATAGAAGATTCGTTGGAGAAGACAAGGGGGCAGTTAAATGAAACCCATCTTTTGAAACGGCAGCTGGAAGGGCAGATAGAGCTTCTGAAAGAGCAGATTAACAGCGCTAAAATGAGTGATGAGCATTATGCACAGCGTTCACGCGCCATTGGAGATGAAATTGCAGAGCGGGAGAATCAGAAGGACAATTATGATAAAGAGCAGGCAGAGATTCAGAATGAATTAAATGAACAGAAGCGTTTGAGCGACGCTGCCCAGGCGGAGCTGGTTTCCTTACAGATGAATATTGCGGGAATTTCCGCCGGCTTGGAGAAGTGGAAGAATGATATTATTGAACTTTTGAATAATCGTGCGTCTACAAAGGCAAAAATCCAGCATTTTGATACTATGCTGGAGCAGATGAAGGTTCGAAGGGCGGAGATAGATAAGAAGCTCATTGAAGTGAACAGCGATGCCGTGCTTCAGGAGGAAGAGATTCAAAAGGGGACAATAGAGCTTAGAAAAATTTCGGAGGAAATTCAGGGATATCTTCAGGAAACCAAAGAACAGGAAGACAAAATCCAAAAGCTTCAGGCACAGCTCGCAAAGCAGACAGAGCAGCTTAGAATCGGGCAGACGGCGTATCACAGGGAGGAGTCACGTCTGGAGTCTCTGAAAAATATTACAGAGCGTTATGACGGATATGGGAACAGTATCAGGAAAGTCATGGAGAAGAAAGACAAAGAAAAGGGACTTCTCGGAGTTGTGGCCGACATTATTAAAGTGGAGAAGGCATATGAGATTGCTATTGAAACGGCGCTTGGAGGCAGCATACAAAATATAGTGACAGATAATGAGGACACGGCAAAGCGCATGATCGGCTATTTGAAACAGAATAAGTTCGGACGGGCAACGTTCCTTCCTCTTACAAGTATGAATGCAGGACAGGGGATCAGACAGCAGGAGGCATTAAAGGAGCCCGGAGTTATCGGGCTTGCCAACACGCTTGTGACAGTTGAGGAGAAATTCAGAGGACTTGCGGACAACCTTCTCGGCAGGACGATTGTGGTGGAGCATATAGACTGCGGTATCGCCCTTGCGAGAAAATACAGACAGTCTCTCCGCATTGTGACAACGGAAGGAGAGTTGATTAATCCGGGCGGTTCCATGACCGGAGGAGCCTTCAAAAATTCAAGCAACCTTTTGAGCAGAAGAAGAGAGATTGAAGAATTCGAGAAAACGGTGCTACAGCTGAAACGTGAAATGTCTGAGATGGAGCGGGAGGTAGAGAAGGCGAAAGAGGAGAGAGCTTTCTGCTATGGACAGATTGATGAAACCAATCGTAAGCTTCAGAAAGCCTATGTCATTCAGAACACAGTGAAGATGAGTCTGAATCAGGCGGAGACAAAGAAACGTGAGGCGGCGGAGGTAACCGAAAGCCTTTATAAAGAAACCGCCGAGATTGAGCAGGAACTGGCTGATATTAAAGAAAATCAAGATTCTATTCATACAGAGCTTGAGACGTCGGAAAGGCTTGAACAGGAGTTGAGTCAGCAGATTGAGGAACATCAGGCGGAGCTTGAGAAGGAGCGGGAAAAGGAAAGCGAAGCAATGCAGAAAGCGGAGAATATCCATCTTGCCCTCGCAAATTTCGAGCAGAAGCATGTATTTGTAATTGAAAATATGACGCGTGTCAGTGAAGAGATTGCGAAATTCCGGGAAGAACTTGTAGAACTTGAGAAGAATAAGGATAATTCCAGCGCAGAGATTGAGAGTAAAGAGAACCAAATTAAGGAAATCCAGCAGACTATCGAGGATTCAAAGGAGCTTTTTGCTGAAATAGAAGATGAAATAAAAAGACTTGGGGAGAATAAGGAGGAGCTGACAAGAAAAAATAAAGATTTCTTAGGCAGAAGGGAAGACTTGTCTAAACATATGTCTGAAATAGACAAGGAGTGTTTCCGTTTGAACAGCAAGAAGGAAGGCTTTGAAGAGGCGCTGGAAAAGAATATCAATTACATGTGGGAGGAATACGAGATTACATTTGGCAGAGCGAAAGAGCTGCGAGACGAGAATCTGACGGAACTGTCACAGATTAAAAAGAGGATTCAGACATTAAAGGGCGAGATAAAGGCTCTCGGTGCAGTCAATGTAAATGCCATAGAGGATTATAAAAACGTATCTGAGCGTTATGAGTTTTTAAAAAGGCAGCACAGCGATATTGTAGAGGCAGAGGAAACGCTTGTCCAGATTATTGAAGAGCTTGACACTGCGATGAGGAAGCAGTTTGCGGAACGCTTCAAAGAGATTGCCGATGAGTTTGATAAGGTGTTTAAACAATTATTCGGCGGCGGTAAGGGAACGCTTGAGCTTATGGAGGACGAGGATATTTTGGAGGCGGGAATTAGGATTATTGCCCAGCCGCCAGGGAAGAAGCTCCAGAACATGATGCAGCTGTCCGGCGGCGAGAAAGCGCTGACGGCAATCTCCCTTTTGTTTGCTATCCAGA
>CANAZK010000048.1 GCA_947366105.1 uncultured Lachnospiraceae bacterium
CTCTTTTTGAATTTTCAGGTCTGTTTTGTTGTCTATTGTTTAATTATCAAGGTTCTTGTCGTTTTTTCGTTCTTGCGAACGCTAGATTATATTACCATATCCATTTTTCTTTGTCAACGACTTTTTTTCTTTTTTTTAGTCTTTTTTCAACTTTGCTTTCAACGTTTTGAACGCTTGAATATGATAGCATAATTCCGCGGCATTTGTCAACCACTTTCTTTCAGTTTATACAAACCGATTTAACAGTTTGTAACAGTTTCGCTTTGCCACGTACCGTCGGCATTCATGCCAACGGTAAAACGGAGAAAGAGGGATTTGAACCCTCGCGCCGCTATTAACGACCTACTCCCTTTCCAGGGGAGCCCCTTCAGCCTCTTGGGTATTTCTCCACAGGTTGATTTTCAGTAAAAAAACTATCAACTTCAATTGATAGTTTTTTAAGCGCAGAGGGTGGGATTCGAACCCACGCGCCCTCTCGGACAAACGGTTTTCAAGACCGCCTCGTTATGACCACTTCGATACCTCTGCACATATTCATTTAGCTGCTGTGTTCCAGCGACATGATGTATTCTAGCACACTCTGTCAGTATCTGTCAACACCTTTTTTAAGATTTTTTATTAAATTGGTAACAATCTTCCAAAATCACACTCCATTCCTTCAAAAGCCGGTCCAATGAATACGCCGCATTTGCCGGACTTGTGGACGGAAGTTTGATATCCTGTATCTTAGTCTGTCCATAACAATATTTTTTATACAGCCTGCTTGCGGTCGCACCGTTAGTATATATCCTCGTAATCTCGGTTCTTGAAAGCACCTCGTCCAAATTGTTCGGTATTACATTCTTAATACTGCTGTCACTGGAACCTTCAATCTCACATGAAGCAATCACATCCCACACTGCAATTCTGTTATTAAGAAGCATTTCCTTTTTCTTTTCAATTGTATCCGGCGTTTCACAGCAAAACATAATCGAAAGAACTTTCCAAAAACGGTTCTGCGGATGATGATAGAAGAATTTTCCCTCTCTTGATTTCACAGACGGAAAACTCCCAAGAATCAAAATACGTGAGTTTTTATTAAACACCGGAGCTATTTCATGCATCTCATGTCTCATTATCATTTTCTCCTTCTCAGAAACATTTCTGCAATTTCCAAATCTTCAGAAGTTGTTATTTTAATATTCTCATAAGAGCCCTCTATTAATTTAGATTTCCTGCCAAGCATTTTCTCTACCGCCATTGTATCGTCTGTCACCTGTATATCTTGAGAATCCGCCAGCTTCTCATAAGCGCTTTTTATAAGAGGTACGGAAAATGCCTGGGGAGTCTGCACCTGCCACAAAAGACTGCGGTTCGGTGTCTCTTTTGTAAACATTTCCTCATCAGCAATCTTAATTGTATCTTTTACCGGCATCCCTGCCACACATGCCGGGTACCTGCAGACAGCCTGATAAACTCTCTCCACAATCTCTTGTGTAACAAACGGCCGGGCGCCGTCATGAATAAACACATACCCCTCATGTCCGATTTCGCGAAGTCCGTTCTGCACGGAATCACAGCGTTCTGCTCCTCCCTCCACAATCTTGCTTACTTTACTGATACAATACCTTTCTATAATTTCACGACGACAGTACTCTTTCTGCCCTTTTCCTACTACCATAATGATATCGTCAATCAGTTCGGACTTTTGAAAGGTTTCCAAAGCATAATATACAACCGGTTTTCCCAAAAGTTCAATATACTGCTTTTGTACGGTTGTCCCCATACGTTTCCCCTGACCTGCCGACAAAACAATAGCCGTACATAGTCTTCTCTCCATATCACTGTTCTTCATCAACGTTCTCCCAGTTTTAAATTCGGAACTGCATTCAAGTCCCACCCGTGGCGCGTCCCTTTCCGATATTCATAATAAGCCGCCACGCCAATCATTGCCGCATTGTCCGTACAATAGACAGGCGATGGATAGAAAAATCTTATTCCCTTTTTCTCGCAGGCTTCTTTCATTGCATTGCGCAGTGTACTATTTGACGCAACTCCTCCTGCAATTGCAAATTTATCCATCCCAAATTCATCTGCCGCATGCATAGCATTTTCTATCAGCACATCTATCACTGCTTTTTGAAAAGACGCAGCTATATCCGCCTGATTATATGGCTCTCCTTTCATTTGGCAGCCGTTAATATAATTCAACACCGCCGACTTCACGCCGCTAAAACTAAAATCATACGGAGAATCCGCTATACGTGCTTTTGGGAACGCAATAGCGTAAGGATTACCTTCTTTTGACAGTTTCTCGATTTTAGGACCTCCCGGATAGCCCAGTCCCACAGCGCGTGCAACCTTGTCAAAAGCTTCTCCCGCGGCATCGTCCCTTGTCCTCCCAAGAATTTCATACTCTCCATAACCTTTGACGCGCACCAAATGCGTATGTCCCCCTGATACGACAAGGCACGAAAAAGGCGGCTCCAAATCTTTGTTTTCAATATAGTTCGCCGAAATGTGCCCCTCTATATGATGTACTCCAATTAAAGGAATATTTTTTGCATATGCGATTGCCTTTGCTTCAGCCACACCAACAAGCAGCGCCCCTACAAGACCTGGGCCATAAGTCACACCGACGGCATCAATATCGTCAAGCGTTGTCTCCGCCTCTTTAAGCGCCTCTTCAATTACCTGATTGATTTTCTCGATATGTTTCCTAGATGCGATTTCAGGTACAACACCCCCATACAGTTTATGAATGTCTATTTGGGATGAAATAATATTAGAAAGCACTTCTCTTCCATTTTTTATAACCGCAGCCGCAGTCTCGTCACACGAACTTTCAATTGCCAATATCAGAACATCTTTTGTCTCACACATGTCTACTCCTTTAACTTTCCGGGAAATCCAATTCCACTGACATACAGTCTTTTCCTGCTTTTGCATTTGGAAATATCTCCCTTACACTGTCCATGAATTCTTCCGGCCTTGTAAGCGACGGGCTGTAATGGGTCAGCCACATTTCTTTTACCTTTGCCGCCTTCGCCAAGTCTGCTGCCTCTGTAAATGTCATATGCTTATATTCTACTGCTTTTGCATCTTTTTCCTTTTCTCCGTACATGCCTTCACAGATAAACAGATCTGAGTCTGCCGCATTACTGCGTATAGACTCTGTAGGACGGGTGTCCGTTGTATATGTCAGCTTAATTCCTTTTCTCGGCGCCCCCAGCACCATATCCGGTGTAAATATCTTTCCATCAAGCTCTACACTTTCACCCTTTTGCAGTGTCTTCCAATGCTGCTTAGGTATTCCGTTTACTTCGGCACGTGTCACATCGAATTTGCCGGCGCGGTCAATCTCAAGAGAATACCCGTAACAAAGCACGTTATGATTTACTCGGAATGCTTTCAAACGATATCCCTCCAAATCAAATGTCTGCTCTGCGCCTTCGATTTCCACATATTTTATTTCAAACGGAAGCTCGGGTGCGATTATGCAAAGCGCATTTACAACACGTTCAAGCCCCCTTGGTCCAATAAGCGTCAGCGGTTCTCTTCTATCCGCATTTCCCATTGTGAGCAAAAGTCCCGGAAGCCCGCTGATGTGGTCTCCATGATAATGCGTAAAACAAATCACATCAATAGGCTTGAAGCTCCATCCTTTTTCTTTTATCGCAATTTGGGTTCCTTCACCGCAGTCTATAAGAAGGCTGCTGCCATTAAACCTCGTCATCAGTGAAGTAAGCCATCTATAGGGCAGGGGCATCATTCCTCCGCAGCCCAGCAAGCACACGTCTAACATTCCATTCTCCTTATCTTATCTCTGCCGGAATAGAAAATGCTGCTGTCAATTCATCATAACACTCTTCACACAAATCAAATGAATGCACCTCATTATCCTTATCCGACGGGTAGCCCCATCGCTTCTCGACCTGAAGCACATCTTCTGTTAAGCGTCCATTTTCCACAACAATTTCTTTTCCACATTTATTACAAATTATTTTATTCACTTCTTGAATTTCTTTTGTTTTATATTGTTTCATACAATTCCTCCTATGAATGTGATGTACATTCATTATATCTTGTTGTACGCTCCAATCCTAGTGGGAACTGTTGCCTTATTTGTCAATCACTATACAATAGCCTTACTCATCAATACCGCATCTTCGCGGGGATTTTCGTAGAAATTCTTTCGGATTCCGTCAACCGCAAACCCCTGCTTCTTATAGAATTTCTGCGCCGCCGTATTGCCCTCTCTCACATCCAATAGAAGTCTTTCGGCGCCTTTCTGCAAACAGATTCTTTCGCACTCATTCAGCATAGAAGTACCAACCCCTTCCCGCCTTGCGCTTCCTTTCACTGCAATACGGACAACCTCGGCTTCATCCAACACATGGTAAACAATGGCATATCCTTTTAGTTCCATGTTCTCTTCCGCCACGATCATAAACGCATGCGATTGGTAAAATGTTTCTCTGATACTTTTCTCTGTCCATGCATCCGAAAAAATTTCCAATTCAAGCTCAGCAATCCCGGCGCTGTCTTTCAATTCCATTTCACGTAAAAGCAGCATTATATTACCTGCCCTTTCACTCTTTCACGTTCCGCACGCTCGCGCTCCGCCTGGGACGGGCGGAGATAATTCGGCTGGTGCGCTTCCGCCGGCTCTGTTTTTCCCGCCTTCAAATATTCCAGCCCCAAAAGTCCCACTGAAGCCGCCCGCTGCCGGTTCATATTCGCCGGTGCAAACGTATACGGTATAGAGAGACCTTCTCTCAGTTTCTCTGCATATACGGGAACACCATCCCCAAGAAAAATCACTTCCCTGCCTGACTCATTCAGTTTCTCAATCAATTCTTCCACTGCTATCGCCGTCTGCCCTTCCAAAACCTTCAAACTGCCGTCGGAAAATTGATACAATCCTGTGTATACCTGATTTCTCCTCGCATCCATCATCGGACAGATTACGGATGTACTCCCATATAAGTTATATGCCATCCCTTCCAAAGTCGGAATGTGAATCAGCGGTTTGTTAAGAGCAAGCCCCAGCCCCTTTGCCGTAGCGGAGCCAATACGGAGTCCCGTAAAAGAACCCGGACCTCCCGCCACCGCAATTGCATCCACTGTTGTCAAATCCATTTCCGTCATTCTCACAATTTCATCCAGCATTGGCAATAACGTCTGTGAATGTGTTTTTTTATAATTTATAGTGTATTCTGCAATCGTCTGCTCCTCCTCGACAATGGCAACCGCCGCCACAAGGCCGGAACTGTCAAGCGCTAACACCCGCATAGAACTACTCCCTTTCTGTTATCGTAATTTTTCTATATTCAAAACCTTTTTCCAAATCCTTTTCAATCACAATTTCGCTTCTTTTTTGAGGCAGGATTTCCTCAATCAAATTGGACCATTCTATCAGACATACCCCTTTGCCGAAAATATAGTCCTCGTAACCAATCTCATCCATTTCCTCTATGTCCCCAATTCGATACACATCAAAATGATAGAATGGAAGCCGTCCCTCTTCATAAACCTGTACAATCGTAAAGGTAGGACTGCTGATAGGCTCCATAATGCCGAGTCCTTTTGCCAGACCTTGCGTAAATACCGTCTTCCCCACGCCGAGTTCACCTATAAGCGTGTACACTTGACCGGCTTTTGCTTCCGTTCCCATGCGGACACCAAGCTCAAACGTCTCATTTGCATTCATTGTTTCTATTATCATGCTTTTTCCTTCTCTATCTCACATGTCTGATTTTTACTTTTTTAGCTGGCACATTTTTAGAAATGATTTCTACCACCGCCATATAATCCTCTCCCATAGATTCTTTTGGAAGAATAATCGCTCTTACCCTTGTAATGTAAATCACAAGTGATTTACTTGTAGAAACCACTTTCATGATATTTTCCCACGAATTCTCTGCACTTTGACCGTCCTGCGTTACAGAAATACCATTTTCAGTCACCTCGTACTCAAGAGATTTTTGAAACATTTCGGAAGATTTTACCTGATTCTTCGCAGAAGTTTTCAGTGTAAACGGTGTGGATATTAAAAGCATCGCCGCTAAAGCCCCCAGCATTATCGCAGACTGAGAATCACCGTTCATTCCTTTATTAATAGAAAACATCAGGCATCCAACTCCTACAAGTGTGGCAAAAAGCCCCGAAGGACTTGTATAACTATGGTACAAAAGAAAATCATACATGATTTTGTCTGTCATTTTTACTTCAAATTTTATTGACATCGTTCATCCTCCATTATAAAACGCCTTTTATTTCCATAAAAATGGATGTGTTATAGAATTATAGCACACCCAAACTTTTGTGACAACTTCTAAAAATCTTTCAAGCTGCCCTGATTTCTTTTTTCTCTGCGAAGAGCTAATAGCAGAATGATTCCCGAAACACCCCCAAAGAACAAATATGCCTGAATAAGCGGTGCAAAATTATAGCTTCCTTCCTGCCAAAAATCAATGAAATCATTTCCGATATAGCTCATCGGCAGAAGCGCCGCGATTTTTTGAAAAAACACAGGAAGATCCTCTGTCTTCAGTCCCATCATACCGCAAAGGATCATAACGCCGAAATAAAAACTCATAAGTATGGCATAGGTAGGACCGAATTTTTTAAATATCAATGACACTCCGTGCGCCAAAGCAAAGAAGAGCACCGACATTAAAATCATACATATTATGAAACATAATGCCGAACTCACTCTCGGTACCTGCAGGTCAAGTGCAGCATAACCGACTATTGTATAAATCGAAAGTCCGGTTGTTAGTACGACAAACTGCGCAGCTATTTTTGCAAGGAGTGTCGTCTTCCCTGAAAAACCAAATAACTCCAGCCGGAGCGGAATATCTTCCTGGAGTTCCTCCGAAAAACTTGCGGAATATCCAAGCAAAACAACTGCCATCGGAATAATAAGGCTTAATTGAATAAAGATTCCTGTATTCATAACTGCCGTATACGACTCCGGCGCCTCCCCTCTCATTGCTCTCGTAATGATAAAAAGCATTAACAACGGAAAAAACATTCCGAATATGAATACAAACGGATTTCCGAGTATATTGCGGCATTCATACATAATAAACCTTCTGCTGCATTTTTTCATTACACCTTGCCCCCCTTTCCGTGCCTTTGATAATAAGTCTCTTTTGCATTGATTGACATAATTTCTATATCATTGTTGCTTCGTTTGAAATTCACGTCATTCTCTATCAGAAATGATGAAACCCTCTTCTCCTCCTGCTCATCCCCGCAGGAAACTGCAATCAGATGTTCCGGTGCACAGAGCTTCCGACAGCCCTCCACCAGCCTCCGGTTCTGTTCTACCGCATCTAATATGATAATCGAATTGCCGCAATATTTGCGAAACAACTCTTCTTTTACACCAAAATCAATAACCTTTCCATTATCAAGCATTAATAATTTATCTGTAAGCAGCTCCAGTTCTTCGTAATAATGAGATACTATACAAAGAGTATTTTCCCTTCCCTGATACCAGCCGCACAGTTTCTCCATTAGTTTCTGCCTTGTTTCAAAATCAAGCCCTGAAGTCACCTCATCAAAAAATGTAAGCGGCGCGTCCTGCATCATGACCATAATGATTGTAAGCCTCTGCTTCTGTCCTCCCGACAAATTTTTATACCGTTTTCTGAGACATGGTTCAAATTCAAAAAAGTCAATCAGTTCCCGGAGTTTTTTATTCTCTTTTATATCGGTATTGAGGATTGCTTCTAAAATATACCTTACAGGCATAGTGGACACATAGTTATTAAACTGCATGTGCACCGCCATTTCCTCCGGTTTTAAATCTGTAATAATCTGTCCCTTATAATCCGTAAGTCCCAAAATAGTTTTCACAAATGTAGACTTTCCCGCGCCGTTGGAACCGATAATCCCAATTCGTTCACCTTCATTGATTCGGATTTCACGATCTATGTCAAGAGCCAAATGTTTCCCATAATACACTTGTAAATTCTTTACTGCCACTAACATCACTATTCTCCTTTTCTTTTGATAACTCCATTTTATACCTCTTGTATGAAGATTAGATGAAGATTCTATGCAGGGTCTGCGAATTATGAAAATGTAAGGGTTGCCATAACTCCGTCTTTCACGTTTTCAATCTGAAACTGTATACCAAGTACATTGCAATAGTATGACACTACATAAAGTCCCAGTCCTCTCCCTCTCTTATCCGTACTGCTTACAAACGGTTCGCAGATATGCGGCAGGAGTTCCTCGTCAATATGTGCTTTCCGATTATAAATTTTCAACACCGTACCCACTAATTCCACTTTTATTTCACCGTCTTCTTCCGTATGGGAAACTGCGTTTGATATCAGGTTATCCAGCAATTTTTTTAATAATTCTTCATCACTTTGTACAACTTTCCCTTCCCCTATTTGAAAGCAGCAAAGTCTTTTCTCTTCTATTTGTACACGATAAGCCTGCAATATCTCTTCAAGCACGCCCTCTATATCAACCGAAATACACTGAATATCTTCCCCGCAATGATTCAGATACAAAATATCATCCACAACCTTCTGCATGGATTTTAATTGTTCTTTCACTTGCGGAAGATAAGCTTTTGTATCCTTGTATTTTCCAACCTCCTGGGTCATACCGTCCACAAGCAGCATCGCCGCCGCGATAGGCGTTTTGAGCTGATGAGAAGACGCCCGTAAAAATACTTCCTGACGTTTATTCTCTTCTTCCAGCTTTTTATAATTTTCCTTGAGTTTTTTATAAAGTTCATTTAAAGTACGCCCCAAATCTCCAATCTCGTCCTTTTCTTTTACAATCAAAGGTGTAATTTCCATATTTTCAGCCATTTTCACTTCTTCTGCATAATTCGCAAGCCGGATAACCGGATTAACAATTTTTTTCGAGAAAATCTCCGAACATATCAGCACAATAAGGAATAAAACAACCGCCATCATCGGAATGCTTCCAAGCACAATCGGTTTAATTTCTTTCATCTGAGGCGTCATCACAGGCAAAAAAGTTACAATCACCGCGTTATCTGTTTTTCCTATTGCAATATAACTTGTATATCGATTCAGCTTGTCAAAAACTTCCGTTTCAAACACGATGAGCCCATCTTTCTCCACATGCACCTTTACAGTGCCGTCCTGCATCATGGCGGCGTCCTCCTCAACCTCTGCCCGTATATCTACCGGAGCGTCGCTTTTAAATACCATGTCCGCCTTAATATTTTCAAAGAGAAGCTCCCAATCTATATCATCCTCATTTGCATTTTCTATATCGCTAAGCACCGTCCTAATCTGTCCCAGTACCTTTTTGACATCTTCATTCCTTATTTTAAATGTGAATTTGAACCCTTTTCCCGCCATGTAAATTTCATCGCCTGTAAATGGTATCTCAAAGGTCGCCGATCCGGTAGGATTCTGAACTTCGATTCCCTTGTAACTTCGGTTTTCCATATACCCCTTTTCCATCTCCATTACCGTTTCCAAATTTTTCTTCTTCATATAATCCACATAAAGAGACGGCAGCATAGTAACAAAATATACTATTATCAGTCCCACCAAAGCGGCAGAGATAACGATACTGTATAAAAACGTCTTTTTTGATAATTTCATAACTTATGCCTCCCGTTTGTACTGATATCCGACGCCTATCACCGTCTTAATAAAATTCTGCGGCAGCTTCTTCCTTAAATTCTTCACATGTGCGTCGATGATTCGGTCATTTCCGATATAATCCTCATTGAAAATTCTAAGAATAAGCTGTTCTCTTGTAAAAACGCGTCCCGGCTCTTCATAAAGAGTCTGAAGAAGTAAAAATTCACTCAATGTCAATTCAAGCGGTTCTCCGTCATAATATGCCTGATAGGCTTCAGCTTCAATGGCAAGCCCACCTTCTCTTTCTTTCATCTTAGGCTTTACCCTTCTTAAAATCGTTTCGATTCTCTTAAGCAGTATAATCGGCGACACCGGTTTTACAATATAGTCATCTGCATAGAAATTAAATGCTTTTACCTGTGTCTGTTCATCTCCAAGCGCTGTCAGCATAATGACTGCCATATCAGGATATTTTTTGCGGATATATTGGAGTACCTCCAAACCGTTCTTCTTCGGTACCATAATATCAAGAACCGCCATGTCATATCTGACGTTACCTTCTTGACTGTCAAGCGCTGTCACCGCCTCCTCACCGTCACAGGCTTCCGTTACATGATACTGTTTCATTTTCATATATTCGGTAAGAACTTCGCGAATAACCGGCTCGTCCTCCATAAACAAAATATTTGTCATAACTCATTCTCCTTTTCCTTTTTCCATTGTAGCAGACGCATATGAAATTCGTATGAAGATTTACAGATTTTTTCTTGGATTCATGCACCTTATCCCTCTCTCAGGGTATCTTAGCGCTCTGTACATTGACCTTTTTCAATTCTTTGCTATGATAATAGCATAAACACCGGAGCTTCGAGTAAGTAAAACATGTCTCTTAAATATAACATATTTAAAAAGTTTTAAACCTTACCCGAACCATCGCCTGCTCGCAGAACTTACAAACGGTGAATCAATTCTTGTTTCACGAAAATACATCCCTGCTTTAAAGCAGAAATTGAAAGGAGAATGTTAATATGACACGCATTTTAAAAAATTCTATTCCGGCAGCTTCCATCGCATTTTCACTAGGCATTTTGTCTATTTGCATCATCAACATTATTTACGATACTGATTTGAGCTGGTTCTCTCTTGGCTGTCTGCAGTTTGCCGTTTACATCGTTCTTACCCTTTTTGCAGACAGACTCGCAGCTAAAATGAACTTCAAAAGTTTTTTCGCCCACTTCTTAACTGAAGTGCTGCTTGACTATCCTCTGCTGCTTACATTTATTTACTTTGGAAAATGGTTTCCTTTTGACTTTTCAAATATTATTCGTTATTTCATCATTTTCCTTATTATCATGGCATGTACACATTTATATCACTATCAGGTAACACAAAAAGAAGCGGAAGAATTGAATTCGCTGATTGCCGGTTATGAAAAGCATGCAGCTTAATGCAAAGGGGGCTGATACTCCCGTAGTTTATTGATCTACGGGAGCAGTCGCCCCTTTTACTAATTGATACCTTTCATGGTTAGCTGTATTCTCTTTTTCTTCAAGTCTACTCTCATAACTTTTACATCCACAACGTCGCCGACACTTACCACCTCAAGCGGATGTTTGATAAATTTCTTATCCGTTATCTGGGAAATATGTACCAAGCCGTCCTGATGTACTCCGATATCTACAAATACCCCGAAGTCAATGACGTTTCTAACCGTTCCTTTCAATATCATTCCTTCGGTTAAATCTTTCATTTCAAGAACGTCTGTCCTCAAAATCGGCTTCGGCATCTCATCACGAGGATCACGAGCCGGTTTTTCCAATTCTTTTACAATGTCACGGAGTGTAATCTCGCCAACTTCCAATTCTTCTGCAAGTTTTTTGTAATCCTTCACCGATTTGCAAAGTCCGTCAAGCTTTTTATCTGCCACATCTTTCAGTGTATATCCAAGTTTTTCTAAAAGCTTCTCCGCCGCCTCATATGACTCCGGATGTACGCTTGTCCCGTCAAGCGGATTCTTACCGCCCTGGATGCGCATAAATCCCGCGCACTGTTCAAATGCCTTCGGTCCAAGCTTTGCAACTTTTAACAGCTGCTTTCGGCTTGTAAAGCTTCCATTTTCTTCGCGGTACGCAACAATGTTTTTTGCGATAACACTGCTGATACCGGAAATATAGGAAAGAAGCGGCGCCGATGCAGTGTTCAAATCCACGCCTACTTTATTCACACAGTCCTCTACCACGCCTGAAAGCGCGCCGCTTAGTTTCTTTTGGTTCATGTCATGCTGGTACTGACCCACTCCTATCGATTTGGGATCAATTTTTACAAGCTCCGCAAGAGGATCCTGAAGACGTCTGGCAATAGAAGCGGCGCTTCTCTGTCCCACATCAAAATTCGGGAATTCTTCTGTTGCAAGCTTGCTCGCAGAATATACGGACGCTCCTGCCTCGTTTGTAATAATATACTGCACGTTTTCCGGAATTTCTTTAAACAGTTCTACAATAATCTGCTCCGACTCCCGGGACGCAGTTCCATTTCCCACGGAAAACAGAGTGATTCCATATTTCTTAATCAATTTCTTAAGTGTATCTTTTGCGGCCGCAATTTTCTGCGGTGTGGTCGGCGCCGTCGGATAAATAACGGTTGTATCAAGCACCTTCCCTGTGGCATCCACAACCGCAAGCTTACAGCCCGTGCGGAATGCCGGATCCCAGCCAAGCACAACCTGTCCTACGATCGGCGGCTGCATAAGAAGCTGCTCTAAGTTCTTTCCAAATACCGTGATAGCTCCGTCTTCCGCCTTTTCTGTCAGGTCATTCCGAATTTCACGCTCAATTGCCGGAGCAATAAGACGTTTATAGCTGTCTTCAATCACTTCTTTTAAAATCGGCGTTGTATGCGGATTATCCGTATGAATAACTTTTTTCTCAAGGTACTGGATAACTTTTTCCTCCGGCGCCTCAATTTTCACCGAAAGGATTTTCTCCTTCTCTCCGCGGTTAAGAGCAAGCACACGATGACCGGCAAGCTTATTCACCGGCTCTTCAAAGTCATAGTACATCTCATATACGGACTGTGCTTCTGCGTCCTTTGCCACCGAAACAATCTTTCCCTGTTTTACCGTAAGGTCGCGAATATAAATACGGTAATCCGCCTCGTCGGAAATATACTCGGCAATGATGTCTTTCGCTCCCGCCACTGCCTCCTCTGCCGTCTTTACTTCTTTTTCTTCAGAAATATATGCAGCCGCGGTTTCCATGACAGGAACCGTTGTTTTCTGCAATGTAATAAGCGCCGCCAAAGGTTCCAGCCCTTTCTCTTTTGCAATCGTCGCACGTGTTCTCCTCTTCGGTCTGTATGGACGGTATAAGTCGTCTACTACCACAAGTGTTTCCGCTGCGAGAATCTGTGCTTTTAATTCTTCCGTAAGCTTTCCCTGTTCTTCAATGCTTGATAATACCTGTTCCTTTTTCTCTTCCAAATTTCTAAGATATGTAAGCCTCTCAAACAGCAGACGGAGCTGTTCGTCATTTAAAGAACCCGTCGCCTCTTTTCTATATCGTGAAATAAAAGGAATCGTATTTCCTTCGTCAATCAATTTTACCGCGGCTTCTATCTGCCACTTTTTCACACCTAATTCTTCTGTCAGTTTCTGATTAATATCCATCATAATTATCCTTTCCAAATTTTAGTCTATGATATTATAAAATAAATTGTAAATTAATGCAAATATTACAATTTTCCCACGCCAAGAAACAGAGTGTACTCCATTTTCCTTGAAAAAGGGTTTTTACTGTGGTACAATGTACGCGGAAACAAGAAGGCTGATAATGCGAAATAAAGCCATAATTTTTAATTTTACAAATTCTTAAAACGAGGTACATACATGAATCAGGTAAATGAACTGTCAAAACAGCAGAAAAAATCAAAAGAAACGAAAGAACGTATCTTCCATGCCGCAAAACGAATCCTGCAGCGCGACGGATATGAACGGCTCTCTATAAAAAATATCTGCGAAGAAGCAAAGGTTTCCAACGGAAGCTTTTATCATCATTTCAAAACAAAAGATGATCTGCTTTCTTACTATATCGAGGATCAGCCAAACATAGACCCTTCACATCTTGACCTGCCGAAGAATGTTGACGGCGCCAAGGCTGCCATCATCTATGTTTACTTAAACTATGTGAAATACTGCCGCGAACTGGGCGTAGAGTTCATGGCCGGCTACTATACTCCCAAGAATCAGGCGTTAAATCCTGTCATCCGTACAGAACGCCCGTACCCCATTATTACGGTACAGACTTATCTTGAAAAAGCAATAAACGCCGGCGTTATCTCCCTTACTCTTCCTTTGGAGGATGTTACTACCGATATCCGGATGATCGTCATTGGGAATGTATTTGAATGGTGTATGCGAAACGGTGAAGTGGACTTTGAAGAAAATATGCGCCGGTCACTCAGCGCATATTTGGACGGCGTATTAAAGGACTGACGTATAAAGGAGAATCCCGCAGGCGAGATTCTCCTCTCATCATTTACAGTTCAGCTATAAATCTTTTGAAAGCTCTTCTTCCTTCTTCCGTACATTTATATACACCTGCATCCTCCAATACATGTGTAAAAACAATCCCTACTTCTTCCCGAAGTATATCCATTACATTCTCTTTCGTTATATTCTCATATTTAGGATAGAATGATTTTACCCATTCCGCATGTTTTTCGACTTTCTCATGAGAAGCAATGTCTTTTCCTTCTACGATGTACTCTGCAAGAATTTCCAACTCGTCCTTTAATCTTGCTGGAAGAACTGCAAGCCCCATTACTTCGATAAGACCGATATTTTCTTTCTTAATGTTATGCCACTGTGCATGAGGATGATATACCCCAAGCGGATGCTCTTCTGTCGTAATATTATTGCGAAGAGCAAGGTCAAGTTCAAATGTATCGCCGGCTTTTCTCGCAATCGGAGTAATTGTATTATGAAGTTCACCGTCTGTTTCGGCAAAGATAAATGCCTCCTCATCTGTGTAAGTTCTCCACTTGTCAAGTATATGTGCGCCAAGGTCAATTAAACGCTTCTCATCCTTTCCACGCAAACGAAGTACCGCTAACGGCCACCGTACGATTCCCATTTCTACATCTTCAAAACCTTCCACCGTGAATGTTTCCTCCACCGGAGCCTTTGCCATCGCAAAGGTATAATTTCCTCCCTGGAAATGGTCGTGACTTAAAATAGAGCCTCCCACGATCGGCAGGTCCGCATTTGAACCAAGGAAATAATGCGGAAACAGTTTTACAAAATCAAACAGTTTGATAAACGTCTGTTTCTCAATCTTCATCGGTATATGTTCGCCATTAAATACGATACAATGCTCATTGTAATACACATATGGAGAATACTGGAATCCCCACGCACTATTATTTACTGTAATTGGAATGATACGGTGGTTTTCCCTTGCCGGATGATTTACACGTCCTGCATATCCCTCATTTTCCACGCAAAGCTGACATTTTGGATAACTGCTTGCTTTTGCGTTCTTTGCCGCCGCAATTGCTTTCGGATCTTTCTCCGGTTTGGATAAATTAATTGTAATATCTATTACACCATACGGACTGTCCACCGTCCATTTTCTGTCTTTCTTCACACGGTAACGCCGTATATAATCACTATCCTGACTCAGCTTATAATAATAATCTGTTGCCTCCACGGGCGAAATTTCATATTTCTTCGCAAACGTCTCTTGAACCTGCGCCGGACGTGGAACAAGACAGTTCATTATCTTTGTATCAAACAAATCTCTATATACAATACTGTCCTCTATGATTCCTCTCGCACATGCCTCGTCAAGAAGTTCCTTAAGAATTACTTCCAGTTCAAGGCTTTCTCCATCAATGCAAATATCCTCATAGTCATCTTCTTTAAACAGCTCCAGCAGAAGATTTGTCGCATAAACGCGCTCGCACTTCGGCATTAGCCCTGACGCAATCCCGTATTCTACCAGCTTTTTAATATTTTTGCTCAGCATACGTTTCCTCCTGTTCTATGAAAGCGCCCCCGCGCCGTCACCGATATCTACCACATAAAACTCTGCCTTATGTCCTACTTTCTCTTCATATGCATTTCCGATCACATTGATGAAATTATCTACGGCGTCATTTTTTACAATACTTACCGTACAGCCGCCGAAGCCGCCCCCTGTGATACGGGAACCGATTACCCCTTCCGTTTTCCATGCAAGATTTACAAGAATGTCAATCTCCTCGCATGACACCTCATAATCGTCCCTCAGAGAAATATGCGAGTCATTCATTAATTTTCCGAATGTCTCTATGTCATCTGCTTTCAGCGCCTCCACCGCCTTAATAGTTCTTTGGTTCTCATAAACGGCATGCTTTGCTCTCTTTAACCTTACCGGATCTTTAATGGCGTTTTTATGTATTTCAAACTGTTCTTCCGTAAGATCGCCCAACGTATGTATGTCGATGACTTCCTGAAGCTCTTTTAACGCCGCTTCACTTTCATTTCGTCTGTCGTTGTAAGCAGAATCAACAAGGCTGTGTTTTACTTTACTGTTGGTAATTACAATTTTAGCATCCTTCAGTACAACCGGCGCATATTCATACTGCAGTGTGCTTGTATCCAAGAAAATCGCGTTATCCTTCTTACCCATCGCGCTTGCGAACTGATCCATAATTCCACAGTTCATGCCGTTAAAATTATTCTCCGAATATTGACCTATCAAGGCTATATCCACCATAGAAACGTCAAAATCAAACATATCTTTCAAAACCACGCCTGTCAATACCTCCAATGATGCAGAGGAAGAAAGTCCTGAACCGTTTGGAATATTTCCGTAAATCATAATATCAAGTCCTGAAGATAGTTTGAATCCTCTTTCCTCAAAAGCCCACATGACTCCTTTCGGGTAGTTTGTCCATCCGGCTTCCTTTGACGGATTCAGATCATTCAATTGAGATTCAACTATTCCCAATTTTTCAAAATTGACTGAATAGAATCTTAATTTATCATCTTGTCTTTTTCTTACAACCGCGTAAGTCCCGATTGTAAGCGCGCATGGAAACACATGTCCTCCATTATAATCTGTATGTTCCCCGATTAGGTTTACGCGTCCCGGAGCAAAATATTCCCGAATGTCGCCCCCCGCGCCAAAGAGCTCCTCAAACTGTCCTAATAATTTCTCTTTCATCGTACTTGTCTCCCTTTAAGATCGGAAGAGCACACGTCTGAACTCCAGTCACGGACTCCTATCTCG
>CANAZK010000049.1 GCA_947366105.1 uncultured Lachnospiraceae bacterium
GCCGTGGACAAGCAATATATACTTTTGGTTTTCATACCAATCCTTATGATATTTATTATGGATGAATATATCAACTCTTTCGTATATGGTATGGTTGTTACAAACGTTGACGGGACAGAAAACTATCTGTATACGAACCATTATCAGATGCTTGCGATACAGTTTTTGGGGATAGGCAGCCTGTTCTGCATCCTGTCTGCCTATAAGAAGCTGCTGCAGAGCTTCCGTCTCAGTACGGAATTATCACTGTTGGAACAGGAGGAACATTCCCTAAACCAGTATGTGGAAGAAGCGAAGGCTCGTTACGATGAAACGAAGTCATTCCGCCATGACATAAGAAACCATATCATAGTTGTAAAAAAGCTTCTGCAGGGTGGGAAATTGGAACAAGCCATAAACTATATCGAAGATATGGACGATATAACGGAAAAAATGTCATTCCCCTGCAGCACCAATAATCCGGTAGTGGATATTTTGGTGGGAAATAAACTGGGGATTGCAAAAAGCATGGGGATCCGTGCCGGCTGTTCCCTGCTCCTGCCATATCCCTGCGGTCTGCGGGATATTGATATCTGCATTGTCCTGTCAAATGCATTGGACAATGCAATTCATGCATGTAAAAATATGGACCCAGGCATAGAAAAATATATCCATGTATCAGGGCGTATACAGGGAGATTTTCTTATGATGGAAATTGAAAACAGCTTCCGTGGAACAGGCACGTTCAAAAAAGGGACAGGTTTGTCAAATATAAAAACGGTAGCCGAAAAATATGACGGCGCTATGAGTATAGAAACAAAGGGGAATGTATTAGTCCTTCATGTGTTGTTAATCATTCCACAGCATCTAGAAAGCATCTCACAGCAAACAGATTAATTCACCGCTTTTCATGACCGAAAAATGAAAAGTAAAAGCTATGTGTAAATGCTGCCCGACAATGTCAAATCGAAGGAGGAATATTTATGACAATGCAGACCCTAAAAGGTACCGTACCATACGGCGGATCAGGGGAAATCAATGGAAACTATGATCATTCCAAAACCAACTACGCAGAGAAGGTGAAGGAAAAGCAGGTTGCTGAGGGAACGGAAAAAGCAAAGGAGAAAAAAAGTTTAGGTAAACTGTCTGTACCGCAGGACGAATACATCAGCGGTGAAAAATCGGGGAAAGAGTCTGCCGGATTGTACCGGTTGGACCAGGACAAGAACGGCAATCGGAAAATTCTTATTGACGCTTTGGAAGCAGTCCGAGCAGATGGAAAGGAGGAGACGAAAGCAGACGGGAACAATTCCGAAAAGCCGGCGGAGAAATGCGTCACGAATACCGATAAAGTTGACAGGGAAATCAAAAAGTTGAAAGAGAAAAAGCAGCAGCTTAAGCAGCAGATTCAGTCAGCTTCCAGAGACGAGAAGAAAATCCGGGATTTGGAGAAAAAGCTGACTCAAGTAGAGAACGAGTTAAGCCAAAAAGACAATGCTGCATACAGACGACAGAATGCTTCTTTTATTTCTTCGATATAGAAAAATGTAAAAGATGCATATATAAAAACCACCGAACAAATTTTGAGTTCGGTGATTTTTATATATCTTGGCAAAACAATTTTTTCGTGTTTATAAAATTATGACATGAGCGAAAGCAGGATGTCATTAACAAGTTTGCCGTCCGCTTTGCCTTTCACCTTTGGCATTAATACTTTCATGATTCTGCCTTTATCCTTTGCAGTAGGCGTTTCAATTTCAAGTTCGGAAAGAGTAGCCGTGATGACTTCCCTGATTTCATCCTCGCTCATTAATTGCGGCGCATACTGCTCTAAAACTGCAAGGCGTTTCTTGCATTCCACTACGATTTCCTCACGGTCGGCCGGCGTCATTTCGAGAGTTTCTTTCGTCTGCTTAATCTCTTTCATGATAACTTGAATTTCCTCTTCTGCCGTTAAGTCGCTGCGTTTATCGATGGCTTTGTTCTTCAGCGCGGCAAGGAGCATGGAAAGCGTTTCTTTCGTTTCCTTGTCGCCTGCTTTCATGGCGGCAACCATTGCACTTCTTACTTCGTCTATTTTACTCATAATAGCTATCCCTCCATTCATAATCTATTTCTGAGTATACACTATTGTGTAAAAAATGCCAAGATAATATTAGAGTATGTTATATGATTTGAGAGGGTAATATTTAAAAGGTATAAAATTCCGCTATTTACAAATACTACATCTTAGAAAAGGAAAGTACAGTAAATGGAGGAATATTTTTATGAAAGCAACAGGTATTGTAAGAAGAATAGATGATTTGGGACGGGTAGTTGTCCCGAAAGAAATAAGAAGAACGTTAAGAATCAGAGAAGGCGATCCTCTTGAGATTTTTACGGACAGAGAGGGCGAAATTATTCTAAAAAAATATTCACCGGTGGGAGAGCTGTCTTCATTCTCGGCAGAATATGCCGAAAGTCTTGCACAGGCGACAGGATATATAGTATGTATTACGGATAAAGACCAAATTATTGCAGCCGCCGGTTCGGGCAAAAAGGACATGCAGGAAAAAATGATCAGCAAACAGCTTGAGGAGGTTATGGAATCAAGAGAGATGGTTGTTGCATCGACGGGAGATAAGAAGTATAAAAAAATTGCGGCGGAGCAGAACGAAGAATACGCGGCGGAGGCAATCTACCCGATAATATGCGAGGGAGACGTAGTCGGTACGGTGGTACTTCTTACAAAGGATGACAAGAAAAAGTTCGGTGAACTTGAAAAGCTGCTTGCGCAGACGGCGGCAGGATTTCTAGGAAGACAAATGGAGCAGTAATGGCATAAAACTCCCCGGACAATCATACATTGTGTTAGAGAGTTCGGATAAGGAGGAATTTATGATATGGAAAGGAAACCGGGGAGGAACATAAAGGCAGTTTGGCTTTTGAAAGCGCTGCTTACCGGGTATATTGTAACCGGGTTTCTTCTTTTGATTCTTGCGCTTCTGTTATACAAGCTGGATCTTGATGAGCAGAAAGTAACGATGGGAATTATTGTAATTTATGTACTGTCAACATTTATCGGCGGATTTATTATGGGCAGACTGGTGGGGGTGAGGAAGTTCTTTTGGGGGCTGACACTCGGCGTTATATATTTTGCCCTGCTTCTGCTTGTTTCCATTGCGGTAAATCACAGTCTGCAGAGTAACGGTACGAATATTGTGACCACATTACTGTTGTGTGCGGGAGGCGGAATGCTTGGGGGAATGGTTTCGTAAAAAAATACTTTAAAAACTAATTCCACTATGTTATAATAACAAAAGTTAATGAAAAACAAGGAGGAATCGGTATGAAACACATTAAAACATTAAATACACAGACATTGAACAATACAATGAGAAAAGGCGGATGTGGAGAATGCCAGACATCTTGCCAGTCAGCATGTAAGACATCATGCACAGTTGGAAACCAGACTTGCGAACAGAAAAGATAACTGTTACGATATGCAAAAAAACGGGCAGCGGCTTCGGTCGTTGCTTTTTCCGTGTTTCGGAGGAAACAAGAAACAATTCGGAAGGTATGAGGCTTCCAGGAAGAAAGGAGATTTATAGTGGTTCATCAATATAAGAACAATGGATATCATATTGTCTTGGATGTAAACAGCGGTTCCGTACATGTGACAGATGAGATTTGCTATGATATGATTGGACAGCTTAAGAAGCTGGGCGTAGAAAATAATATATCCATGCTGGATGAAGAGTCCGTACTTGCCGGTTTGAAGACAGAACTTAGACAGGCATACAGTGAAAGGGACATAGAAGAAACATTTGAAGATATTAAGGAACTCACAAGGCTTGGTCAGCTTTTCACGAAGGATATCTATGAAGACTATATCGGAGATGTGAAGAAAAGGAAAACAGTTGTAAAGGCGCTTTGCATTCACATTGCTCATGACTGTAACCTTGCATGTAAATATTGCTTTGCCGAGGAGGGAGAATACCACGGAAGAAGGGCGCTTATGTCATATGAAGTAGGAAAAAAGGCGCTTGATTTCCTGATTGCCAATTCAGGTAACAGGAGAAATCTTGAGGTGGATTTCTTTGGCGGAGAGCCGCTTATGAACTGGCAGGTGGTAAAAGATCTTGTTGCTTACGGAAGGGAGCAGGAGAAAATACATAATAAGAACTTCCGGTTTACCCTTACGACAAACGGCGTGCTTTTAAATGATGAAGTGCAGGAGTTTGTTAATAAAGAAATGGACAACGTAGTGTTGAGCCTTGACGGACGGAAGGAAGTCAATGACAAGATGCGTCCGTTCAGGAACGGTAAAGGAAGCTATGACTTGATTGTTCCTAAATTTAAGAAGCTTGCAGACAGCCGCAATCAGCAGAAATATTATGTCCGTGGAACATTTACGAGAGAGAATTTGGATTTTTCAAGAGATGTTCTGCATTTTGCGGATTTGGGATTTGAGCAGATTTCTATTGAGCCGGTGGTAGGGGAGGACAGTGATTTCTATTCCATTAAAAAAGAAGACCTGCCGCAGATTTTTGAAGAATATGATGTACTTGCAAAAGAGATGATTGAGAGAGAAAAGGCAGGAAAAGGATTTCAGTTTTTCCATTTTATGCTTGATCTGGACGGCGGTCCTTGCGTGGCAAAACGTTTGTCAGGCTGCGGTTCCGGGACAGAGTACCTTGCGGTTACGCCGTGGGGCGATTTGCATCCATGCCATCAGTTTGTAGGCGAGGAACGGTTTCTTATGGGAAATGTGGACGACGGCATTGTAAAGCCTGAGATTGCAGATGAATTCAGGGGATGCAGCGTATATTCCAAAGAGAAGTGCAGAAATTGTTTTGCGAAATTTTACTGCAGCGGCGGCTGCATGGCAAATGCCTATAAATTTCACGGCTCTATTCACGATACATATGATATTGCATGCGAAATGGAGAGAAAGCGCGTGGAGTGCGCAATTATGATAAAAGCCGCGATGGCAGATGAAGAAAGGATGTAGAAAATGAAAAAAAGCAGAAGTGTACTGAGCTTAGTACTGACTGCCGTTCTCGTGGGTCTTTTGGCGTTCACAACGGCTGTCGGCTGGGGAGGCAGTCATGCCGGTGCGGCGAAGAATATTAAGCTGGGGCTGGATCTTGCCGGCGGAGTCAGCATTACTTATCAGGCAAAGGACGGCAGACCGTCGGACAGTGAGATGAAAGATACGATATATAAGCTTCAGAAGCGTGTGGAACAGTACAGCACAGAGGCAGGGGTCTATCAGGAAGGCGACGACCGTATTACAATTGAGATTCCGGGTGTGACAGACGCCAACATGGTATTGACAGAGCTTGGAAAACCGGGATCGCTGGAATTCCAGGATGAAGAGGGAAATGTTGTATTAAAAGGCACGGATGTAAAGAGTGCGGAGGCGGTAATCAGAGAGGATTCGGCTACCGGATCAAAAATGAATATGGTGGAACTGAGCCTGACAGCCGAAGGCAAGAAGAAGTTTGCAGAAGCAACAGAGGCAAATATCGGGAAAGTGATTAATATTGTATATGATGGCGAAGTTATCAGCGACCCTGTGGTTAATACGGCAATTACTGACGGACAGGCAGTTATAGAAGGCGGTTTTACATATGAAGAGGTGGAAGAGCTTGCATCAACCATCCGTATCGGCGGACTCAAAGTGGAGCTTGAAGAACTGAATTCAAGTGTGGTCGGTGCACAATTAGGTGAAGAGGCAATCAGCACAAGCTTGCTTGCAGGTGCGATCGGACTTGTCATTGTGCTTCTCTTTATGTGCTTTGCATACCGTCTTCCGGGAGTTGCATCAAGTATTGCGCTCTGCATTTATACGGGGCTTGTACTTGTATGCCTGAATGCATTTGAGATTACGCTGACTCTTCCGGGTATTGCAGGTATTATTCTCGGTATCGGTATGGCGGTGGATGCAAACGTTATTATTTTTGCCAGAGTGAAAGAGGAGCTTGGGGCAGGAAAAAGCGTGAAGGGAGCCCTTAAGACAGGATTCCAAAAGGCGTTATCGGCTATCCTCGACGGCAATGTTACAACACTGATTGCTGCGTTGGTTCTTGGACTTATGGGGACGGGAAGTGTGAAAGGTTTTGCGCAGACGCTGGCGCTTGGTATCATTGTATCTATGTTTACGGCGCTTATAGTAACAAGGGTTATTATTTTCGCCTTTTACGGAATCGGACTTAGAAGCGAGAAGCTGTATGGTGTGCAGAAAGAAAGACAGACAATTAATTTCCTTGGAAAAAGAAAAGTATTCTTTGCAATTTCCATTGCACTGGTACTCAGCGGGTTTGTCGCAATGGGAGTCTTTGAAGCAAAGGGAGACGGGATACTGAATTACAGCCTTGAATTCAAGGGAGGTACGGCTACAAATGTAACATTCAATAAGGATTATTCAATCAAGGAAATTGATTCGGATATCGTACCGGTGATTGAAGAGGTGACCGGGGATGTGAACGTACAGACACAGAAGATAAAAGGAACAAATGAAATCGTAATTAAAACGCAGACATTGGAGCTTGCAAAGCGCGAGGCTTTGAATGAGGCGCTTGTCGAGAAGTTCCAGGTGGATGAGTCGTTAATCACATATAACAATATCAGCTCAACGATTAGTTCAGAGATGAGGAACGATGCAATTATTGCGGTTTTGGTTGCCACGATCTGTATGCTGGCTTATATTTGGCTGCGGTTTAAGGATTTTCGTTTTGCCAGCAGCGCTATCATTGCATTATTGCATGACGTGCTGGTTGTGCTTGCATTCTATGCGATTGCAAGGGTTTCCGTCGGAAACACATTCATTGCATGTATGCTTACGATAGTAGGTTATTCTATCAATGCGACAATTGTTATCTTTGACAGAATCCGTGAAGAAAATAAAACGAAGCAGAGGAAAGATACACTTGAAGACGTGGTAAACAAGAGTATTACGCAGACTCTTACAAGAAGTGTTTATACATCTTTTACAACTTTTGTAATGGTAGCGCTTCTGTTTGTAATGGGAGTAAGCTCCGTAAAGGAATTCGCGGCGCCTTTGATGGTAGGCGTTGCGGTAGGCGCCTTCTCTTCTGTATGTATTACAGGCGCGTTGTGGTATGTAATGAAGACAAAGGTTGAGGCAAAGTAAATATAATATATTATGATAGGCGGGGGATTTTCGGATCTCCCGCTATTACTAAATGCAGAGGTTTAAGAGGGAAATAAAATGGAGAAGTGGTTTTTGACGAGAAAGGGCGCGGATTTTCAAAAAATCAGCCAAACATTTCATATCAGTCCGATTTTGGCAAGGCTTATAAGGAACAGGGATATTGTCGGCGACGCCGCCGTGGACATGTATTTGAACGGGACCGCAGCCGATCTTTACAGCGGGCTGCTTATGAAGGATATGGAAACCGCCGTCTCAATATTACGGGGGAAAATTCGGAACGAAAAGCATATACGCGTTATCGGCGACTATGATATAGACGGTATCAATGCTACATATATTTTGATAGAAGGAATCCGCGGTCTTGGCGGAGTTGTGAGCAGTGATATACCGGACCGTATGAAAGACGGATATGGGCTTAATAAGTCTCTTATTGACCGTGCATTTGCTGATGATGTTGATACAATCGTCACTTGTGATAATGGAATCGCGGCGAAAGACGAAATTGCCTATGCAAAACATCTTGGTATGACGGTCATTGTGACAGACCATCATGAGGTTCCATATGAAGAGACAGAGGAGGGAGTAAGATTTATTCTGCCGCCGGCAGACGCGGTGGTAGATCCGAAACGGGAGGATTGTACATATCCCTTTTCCGGTCTGTGCGGTGCGGCAGTTGCGTATAAACTTGCAGAAGCTCTGTACAATGCAGAAGGGAAAGACTCAGGCGATATCGATTATCTCTTGGAAAATGTGGCGATTGCGACAGTGGGAGACGTAATGGAGCTTGTGGGAGAAAACCGGATATTTGTAAAGCAGGGGCTGGAGAGGCTGAAGAAAACGAAAAGCCCAGGTTTAAAAGCATTGATTGAGTGTACAGGAGTCAATACAGAGCATTTGTCTGCATATCATATTGGATTCGTATTAGGCCCGTGCCTGAATGCAAGCGGCAGACTTGATACGGCGAAACGTGCTTTAAAGCTCCTCTGTACAAGAACGCAGCGGGAGGCGGATGTGCTTGCGGGGGATTTAAAGGCGCTTAATGATAACCGTAAAGATATGACTGCGGCGGCTGTAGAGCAGGCAATAGAGCAGGTGGAGAACTCGTCGGCAGGGGGTGACAGAGTGCTTGTTATTTATCTGCCAAAGTGTCACGAGAGTCTTGCCGGTATTGTGGCGGGACGCATCCGGGAGAAATATTATAAGCCGGTATTTGTTTTGACAGATGCGGAAGAAGGCGTAAAGGGCTCGGGGCGTTCTATTGAAGCCTATCATATGTATGAAGAGATGAATAAATGTAAGGAACTGTTCACCAAGTTTGGAGGGCATAAGCTTGCGGCAGGGCTGTCGCTTCCGGCAGAAAATGTAGAGGCATTCAGGGCGAGAATGAATGAGAACTGTACGTTGAGCGAAGATGATTTGAGCGAGAAGGTGTCCATTGATATGCAGCTCCCCCTTGCATATGTGAATGAATCTCTTGTGAATGAACTGACTTGTTTAGAACCCTTTGGAAAAGGGAATCCTAAACCTGTATTTGCTGAAAAGAATGTGAAAATTCTCCACATGAGAATTTTGGGAAAAAATAAAAATGTGCTGAAGCTTCAGGTAAGCGATATGCAGGGAACCGTGATGGAAGCAATGTATTTTGGGGACATTGAAGCATGTATGGAGACTATTTCGCGCAATGACGGCAGGATGAATATTACATATTATCCGGATATCAATGAGTACATGGGCCGCAAGACAACTCAGATTATTATACAAAACTACCAGTAAAGCTTGAAGTTTCATTGAAACCGTGATGAAGAAGTGGTATAATATATGTCATATTTTGTAGAAAAGTGGAGATGCAGAGATGAAGCAGATAGAAGAATATGTAAGAAGTATACCTGATTTTCCGGAAAAAGGGATTATATTCAGAGATGTAACAAGTGTGCTGGAGGACGCAGACGGACTACGTTTGGCAATTGACCTTATGCAGGAGAATTTAAAGGATATAGAATTTGATGTAGTAGCTGGACCTGAATCCAGAGGATTTATTTTCGGAGTACCGATAGCATATAATATGCATAAATCATTTGTTCCGGTTAGAAAGAAAGGGAAACTTCCTTGTGAGACAGTTTCAATTAAGTATGATTTGGAGTATGGAAGCGCGGAGATTGAGATGCATAAGGATTCCATTAAGCCGGGTCAGAAAGTGGTTATTATCGACGATCTTATGGCAACCGGAGGAACGATGGAGGCAATTATCAAGCTGATAGAAGGAATGGGCGGCGAAGTAGTGAAAATTGTTTTTCTGATGGAGCTTGCAGGACTGGAAGGAAGAAAGAAATTAAGCGGTTATGATGTGGATTCAGTAATTATTTATCCTGGAAATTAGTAATGAGAAAAAGGGAGGGGCGGATATGGCAGACAGTATTGTCAAAAATCCATATGAAAATTTGAAAATTGTTGACGGCCATGCGGTGAAGAATCCCGAGGATTATCAGGATCCCGATCAGCTGTATGACGCATTGGTTAAACGGATTCGGAAGTACCATCCGTCTGCGGATATTGCCATAATCGAGAATGCATATAATATAGCAAAGGACGCGCATGAAGGACAGTTCCGCAAGTCGGGAGAACCGTATATTATCCATCCGCTGTGGGTGGGAATTATTCTCGCAGAGATTGAGATGGATAAGGAGACCATTGCGGCTGGAATTCTCCACGACGTAGTGGAAGATACGGTCATGTCATCGGAAGAAATCGCCGCTATATTCGGTACGGAGGTTGCACTTTTAGTAGAAGGCGTTACGAAAATCGGACAGTTATCCTATTCAAAGGATAAGGATAAGCTGGAAATGCAGGCGGAGACTCTCCGCAAGATGTTTCTTGCCATGTCAAAAGATATCCGCGTTATTCTGATCAAGCTTGCGGACCGTCTGCATAATATGCGTACGGCGCAGTTTTGGCCGCCGCACAAACAGAAGGAAAAAGCCCAGGAGACTATGGATATCTATGCTCCGATTGCCCAAAGGCTTGGTATATCAAAGATTAAGACGGAACTTGATGATTTGGCGCTGAAATATTCCCAGCCGGAGGTATTCTATGATCTGATTCAGCAGTTAAATGACAGAAAGACGGAACGTAACGAGTTTGTTCACAAGATTGTGGCAGAAGTATCTGAACATATTAAGGATGCCGGCATTGAGGCAGACGTATATGGACGTGTAAAGCATTTCTTCAGTATTTATAAAAAGATGGTAAACCAAGATAAAACCGTGGATCAGGTATATGATTTGTTTGCCATTCGTATTATTGTGAATTCAGTAAAAGACTGCTATGCGGCGCTTGGAGTCATTCATGAGATGTATGTGCCGATTCAAGGCCGTTTCAAAGACTATATTGCCATGCCGAAGCCGAATATGTATCAGTCCCTTCATACGACGCTGATGGGACCGGCCGGTCAGCCTTTCGAGATTCAGATTCGTACGGAAGAGATGCACAAGACAGCGGAATACGGTATTGCCGCGCATTGGAAATATAAGGAGAGCGGCGGAAGCGCCAAGAGTGTGGCAACTCAGGCGGAAGAAAAGCTGACATGGCTCCGTCAGATTTTGGAATGGCAGCAGAATTCGGATAACGGGGAATTTATGTCCCTTTTGAAAGGTGATTTGGATTTGTTTGCAGAGGATGTATACTGCTTTACTCCGAATGGAGATGTAAAGAATCTTCCAAACGGTTCCACACCGATTGACTTTGCTTATATCATTCACAGTGCAGTAGGAAATAGGATGATAGGCGCCCGTGTGAACGGTAAGATGGTGCCTATTGACTATAAGCTGCAAAACGGTGACAGGATTGAAGTGCTTACGTCACAGAACTCCAAAGGACCAAGCCGTGACTGGCTTAATATCGTAAAGAGCGCCCAGGCGAGAAATAAGATTAACCAGTGGTTTAAGAAAGAATTTAAGGAAGAGAATATCGTCCGTGGAAAAGAGATGCTTGCCGCATACTGCAAGGCAAAGAATATAGTGTTAAGCGCTATTCTGAAGCCGGTATATCAACAGGTTGTGCAGAGGAAATACGGCTTTAAGGATTGGGATGCTGTTCTTGCGGCATTAGGGCACGGAGGACTTAAAGAAGGACAGATTGCAAACCGGCTTTATGAGGAATATAACAAGGACCATAAAGAGGCGATTACAGATGAGAAAATTTTGGGGAAAGTCTCTGAAGCGGCGAAAAATACCGTCCATGTTACGAAGTCTAAAAGCGGTATTGTGGTTAAGGGCATTGACGATATGGCAGTACGCTTCTCAAGATGCTGTAATCCGGTGCCGGGAGACGAGATTGTGGGATTTGTAACCCGCGGACGCGGAATGTCTATTCACAGAACAGACTGCGTGAACATTCTCCATCTGTCAGAGGCGGAGAGGGCGCGCCTCCTTCCTGCGGAGTGGGAACAGACAGACGATAAGGGAAGCGGACTTTACATGTCCGGGATTAAGATGTTTACACACGACAGACAGGGAATGCTTATGGAGATTTCAAAAGTATTTACCGAGAGTAAGATAGACGTCAAATCCATGAACATCCGCACAAGCAAGAAAGGAACGGCGACCATTGAGATTGGGTTTATTGTGCATACGAGAGAAGAGCTTGCAAAGGTAGTTGAAAAGCTTAGGCAGCTTGAAGGCGTAATTGATATTGAACGGACGGTAGGTTAGGAGAACAGGTAATATGAAGATAGAAATATTTGTGACAGGCATTATTAGTACCAATTGCTATGCGGTAGTAAATGAGGATTCAAAAGAGACGGTTTTGATCGACCCTGCGGCATATCCAAAGAAACTTAAGAATTACCTTCAGGACAATGGTCTTCAGGTAAGGGGGATTCTTTTAACACATGGACATTTTGACCATATCATGGGAATAGATGCAATTCTTGAGGACTTTAAGGTACCGGTGTATGTGCATGAGGAAGAGAAAGAGCTGATTGCCGACCCGATTTTAAATGAATCAAGAACTTATACAAAGGGTTATGCGTATGATAAAGCAGAGTTTGTAAGAGACGGACAGACTCTGAACCTGATTGGTTATGAATTCAAAGTCATTCACACCCCGGGACATACAAGCGGCGGAGCTTCTTATTATGTTGAAAGTGAGCATGTAGTATTCAGCGGAGATACATTATTCCACGGTTCCGTGGGACGTACAGATTTCAAAACCAGCAGCATGTCGGATCTTATCCGTTCTATCCGTGAGAAATTATTCCTGCTTCCGGACGAGACGATTGTGTATCCCGGACATATGGAAGCGACTACCATCGGAACGGAAAAGAACATCAATCCGTATGTGTAATATACTGTATTCGGGTTTAGCGGGACAGATTTTGATATTGGCTGATAAAGAGGGGGGACGCGGCTTAAAAAGTGGTGTCCTCTCGTTTTGATTAATAGAGGAAAAAGTATGATTGATATTTATTTGCGGGAAGAATTTTATGTTTATGATGTATATCACATTACGAAAGCATTTCTTCCTGATGAGGAGATAAAGCAGCACATAGACCCGGCGCAGGAGGAGTTTCTTATTATAAAAACTTCGGATGAGATAATTTTAGGGATTGCGGACATCAAAGATACAGTGGGGACAGGCGCTGACAGAAAACAGAAAAAGAATTTGGTCAACAAGCAGATTTATATGCAGTTGTGCAGATACACCGGGAAAGAGCTTGCATGGGGAGTCCTGACCGGAATACGTCCTACAAAGCTTGCCATGAAACAGATGGAAGAAGGCCGCGGGGAAGAGGAGATTATCAGATGGCTTTCCGATCATTATATGGTGACCAAGGAGAAAGCAAGATTGGGAGTGGAGATTGCGAAACGGGAAAAGGCTCTTTTGGAACAGCTTGATTATAAAGACGGTTACAGTCTTTATGTGGGAATTCCGTTCTGCCCGTCCATCTGCTCTTATTGTTCCTTTTCCTCATATCCTATCCATGTGTGGAGAGAACGCGTGGAGGAGTATATAGAGGCGCTCTTAAGGGAACTTACTGCGGTGGGTGAAGCCTCCGGGGATAAGAAGCTGAACACGGTTTATATCGGAGGGGGGACGCCGACTACATTGGAACCGGGGCAGCTTGACAGACTGCTTGCTCATATGGAGAAGACTTTCAGTTATGCTGATTTGAAGGAGTTCACGGTGGAGGCGGGAAGACCTGACAGCATCACGAGGGAGAAGCTTGAGATATTGCGGGGACATAATATTTCCCGTATCTCGGTCAACCCTCAGACTATGCAGCAGAAGACTCTTGATACGATTGGAAGAAAACATACGGTGCAGGATGTGGTGGATGTATTCCATTTGGCAAGGGAACTAGGATTCAATAATATTAATATGGATCTAATTGCAGGACTTACAGGGGAGCGGCTTTCCGATATGGAAGATACGCTGAGACAGATTAAGGAGTTGGGCCCCGACAGTCTGACCGTGCATTCGCTGGCAATCAAAAGGGCGTCAAGGCTTCACAGGACAGAAGGACATAAAAAGCAGCTGGGCGAAGCGGAGGAATTGTCGCGGATGATAGAGCTTGCGGCAGATTATGCCAAGGAAATGGGGTTATTGCCTTATTACTTATACAGGCAGAAAAATATTGCCGGGAATTTTGAGAATGTTGGTTATGCAAAGGTTGACAAAGCCGGAATATACAATATACTTATTATGGAGGAAAAGCAATCTATTATTGCGGCGGGGGCAGGTGGATCCACGAAAATCGTGCTTCCGAAAGGGAAAGAAATACCGGACAAAAAGACCGGTGATTTGAAGAATATTGTGCGTGTGGAGAATGTCAAAGATGTGAGAGAATATATCTGCCGCATTAATGAAATGATAGAAAGAAAAGGAGAATGGTTATGGCGTTAAAGAAAAAACCGGTTACCGGCATGAAGGACATGATGCCGAGGGAGATGGAGATACGTGATTATGTGATTCACCTCATCAAAGAGACTTATAAGACATTTGGTTTTTCATCTATGGAGACGCCTTGTGTAGAGCATATTGAGAACTTGTGCAGCAAGCAGGGCGGGGACAATGAGAAGCTGATTTTCAAGATTATGAAACGCGGCGAGAAGTTAAAAATAGACGCGGCAAAAGAGGAAAATGACCTTGTAGACGGCGGTCTCCGCTATGATTTGACAGTGCCGCTTGCAAGATATTATGCAAACTATGCAAATGAGCTTCCGTCGCCGTTTAAGGCGCTGCAGATTGGGAATGTATGGCGCGCCGACCGTCCGCAGAGAGGAAGGTTCCGCCAGTTCATGCAGTGTGATATTGATATCTTGGGTGAAGGAAGCGCGCTTGCGGAGATTGAACTTATCCTGGCCACAACGGCAATGCTTGGCAAGCTAAATTTCAACAACTTTACGGTATGCATTAATGACAGAAACATTTTAAAGGCAATGGCTGCATTCTGCGGTTTCAAGGAGGAAGATTACGATGAAGTCTTTATTATCTTGGATAAGATGGACAAAATCGGTGCAAAGGGCGTTGCAGGAGAGCTTGTGGATATGGGCTATACAGAGGAGAGTGTAGATACATATCTGAAACTTTTTGATGAAATCAGTCCGGATATTGAAGGAATCCGTTTCTTAAAAGAGAAGCTTGGGGATTATCTGCCCGGGGAAACAGCGGATGGCATGGAAATGATTATCTCAAGCGTGGAGGCAGCCAAAGAAGCAGAATTTAAGATTGCATTCGACCCGACTTTAGTGAGGGGGCAGTCATATTATACGGGAACTATTTTTGAGGTCCGCATGGACGAGTTCGGCGGTTCGGTCGCCGGCGGCGGACGTTATGATAAGATGATAGGGAAATTTACTGGACAGGACACGCCGGCCTGCGGCTTCTCAATTGGATTCGAGCGAATTGTCATGCTGTTGTTGGAAAACGGTTATGAAGTACCGTCAAACAATTTAAAGAAAGCATATTTAGTTGAGAAGAAGATGCCGAAAGACGGAACGCTTAAGATTTTCCGTATGGCAAAGGCGGACCGTGAGGCAGGATATCAGATTATGATTGTAAATATGAAGAAAAATAAGAAATTCCAGAAAGAGCAGCTGGAAGAGAACGGTTATAAAGAAATTGTGGAGTGCTATGCGGATTCAATTGACAATATGTAAAGGAGAGATAAAATCATGGAAGAGTCAATGCAGGGATTAAAAAGAACACACCGATGCGCAGAGCTTACGGCGGAAGATATCGGTGAAAAAGCTACAATCATGGGCTGGGTGCAGAAAAATAGAAATAAGGGAGGTCTTGTGTTTGTAGATGTGAGAGACCGTTCCGGGATTATTCAGATTGTATTTGAGGAAGGAAAGACAGACGCGGCGTTGATTGAAAAAGCTGCAAAGCTTCGGGCAGAGTTTGTCATTGCGGTTTCGGGAACCGTTGAAAGACGTTCCGGCGCGGTAAATAAGAATATTGCAACAGGAGAGATTGAAATTATACCGACAGAGCTTCGGGTATTATCCGAGTCGGAGACGCCGCCGTTTCCAATTGAAGAGAACAGTAAGACAAAGGAAGAAGTTCGTCTGAAACATAGGGTGCTGGATTTAAGAAGGCCGGATCTGCAGAGGAACTTAATGATGAGAAGCCAGGCGGCGACGTTGACCCGTCAGTTTTTGGCAGACGAAGGGTTTCTTGAAATTGAGACACCGATGCTGATTAAGAGTACGCCGGAGGGAGCAAGAGACTATCTCGTGCCAAGCCGCGTGCATCAGGGTAATTTCTATGCGCTTCCCCAGTCTCCGCAGATTTTCAAGCAGCTGTTGATGTGTGCGGGATATGACCGTTACTTCCAAATTGTAAAATGCTTCCGTGACGAGGATCTGCGTGCCGACCGCCAGCCGGAATTTACACAGATTGATATGGAGCTTTCGTTTGTGGACGTAGACGACGTGATTGAGGTAAATGAAAGACTTTTGGCAAAATTATTCCAAGAAATTTTGGGCGTGGAGGTGCCGCTTCCAATTCCGAGAATGACATGGCAGGAGGCAATGGACAGATTCGGCTCTGATAAGCCGGATATTCGTTTTGGCATGGAACTTGTAAATGTATCCGAGGTTGTAAAGGACAGTGATTTTGCCGTATTTAAAGGAGCCCTTTCAGACGGCGGAAGCGTTCGGGGAATTAACGCAAAAGGTCAGGGGGCAATGCCTCGTAAGAAAATAGATAAGCTGACAGATTTTGCAAAGACTTATGGAGCGAAGGGACTCGCTTACGCTGCAATTCAGGAAGATGGAAGTATTAAATCTTCGTTTAGCAAATTCATGACAGAGGAACAGATGGCAGGACTTATCAAAGCGATGGACGGAGAAAATGGAGACTTATTATTATTCGCCGCAGATAAGAATAAAGTTGTGTGGGATGTACTTGGCGCATTGCGTCTTGAAATAGCACGCCAATTAGAATTATTAGATAAGAATGAATACAAATTCATATGGATAACAGAATTCCCGTTATTAGAGTGGAACGATGAAGCAGGCAGATACACGGCAATGCATCATCCGTTTACTATGCCGATGGAGGAAGACCTGCATCTTATTGATACTGACCCTGGAAAGGTTCGTGCAAAAGCTTATGATATTGTGCTCAATGGTACAGAGGTTGGCGGGGGAAG
>CANAZK010000050.1 GCA_947366105.1 uncultured Lachnospiraceae bacterium
CCTTTTGCAAAAATGGGGACGTGGGAAATGGAAGATCCTAAGCGTCCCCGTATAGTTTAAAGGTCTCCGGCGCCGAGCAGATGCCGGAGCTTTCTAGATGGTGTTTTTGTAACTTCTCTGCGTAAATTCTGCTGCTGCCTGATAAGGGAGTCCAGTTTCCGGAACCGTTCCTCCTCATGGCGCTCTTTCGCTTGAAGCATGAAATCCATTTCGCGGATAATTTTTTCATTGATGACTTTCGTGACGGTATCTTCCAGAACCTTGTTATTTTCCGCCACTATATTTTGAAGAACCTGTCCAATGAGCAACTGGACCTGTTCCAGCTTACTGTCAGGAATTACTTCAGGCTTAGACACAGGTATTTCCTGAAGTTCCTTTTTCATTTTTGATTCTTTCAGACGAAGCATGTCCGGTATAAAGTCTTTTAAGTCCTTTAAAAGCATTCCTTGCTCTTTCAGCTCTTTAATGCAGCGGAACAATTGTATATTTTCTTCTGTATAGTATCGATGCCCCATTTCGGTGCGCCCGATAGGAAGTTCCAGTTCTTCTTCCCAGTAGCGCAGAACGTGGGTTTCCACATTCACACGTTTGGCAGCCTCTGAAATCATGTAGTGAAGTTCGCCCATACAATCACCTCCCCTATGATTGACAATATGTACAATCCTTTATTTGACTCTTATATCATAACATATGAAAGGGGCGAAGGGACGAGCTATCGACCGCAAGTTACGACACAGCGCCCGACAAAATAAAAAGACGCTCTGTAAAGAACGTCTTTCCTCTTTTGTGATCACTTTTGTATTCTATATTATTCAGCAGAGATAGCCCCTGTTGGACACTGAGATGCACAAGCACCACAGTCTACACAAGCGTCAGCATCGATTTCGTAGTGGTCAGCTCCCTGGGAAATTGCTCCGATTGGGCATTCAGCTTCGCAAGCGCCACAGCTTACACATTCATCACTAATTACGTGTGCCATAGTATGTATCCTCCTTTATATTCGGTGAAAAATGTACACCGTTGATGACTATATTTTAATACAAATTACAGTAAGTTACAAGCGTATTTATGCTTTAGATTTAATACAAACAGCAGGTAATATCAGGTATTGCAATTCATTAGGAAAAAAATTGAAAAATTTAAGAAAATATTTATTCTTTTTTCCTGAAATTAGTGTATGATAAACGTTAGTTAAATATATAGGAGTGAATATAGTAATGAAAAGAAAATGGCAAGTATTTTTTAGCGTGATTTGCATTGCCGTATTATGCAGCTCGTGCAGCGGAGCGGCAGAGCCGGCAAAAAAACCGTCGGGAAATGAGAATACAAAAGAGGATGCAAAACAGGGAAATCTAGATGTATTGACTCCGGTTGCTTACAGTGATGCTTCGGGAATAGATTTGGAGCCGGGCTCCTATATTTCCATAATCGGTAAAAACAACGAAAGTGAGTTTTGGAAAGAAGTAGAGGCCGGGGCGCAGAAAGCGGCGGAGGATCTGAATGAGGAACTGGGATACAAAGGGGAGGACAAGATTAAGGTAAACTTCAGCGGCCCTTCCAAGGGCGAGAATGTGGAAGATCAAATTAACATTTTAGACGAGGAGCTTGCACGTAATCCGGCGGCAGTCGGGATTGCAATTATAGATTCCAATGCCTGCGGGGTGCAGTTTGACCTTGCGGCAGAGAATGGAATCCCGATTATAGCTTTTGACTCGGGAAGCGACTATAAAGGTATTGAGGCGATGTGTTCTGCCGATAATATGGCAATAGGAAAGATGGGGGCCATGAAGCTTGCTTCTGCTATGAAAGAGCAGGGTGAGGCGGCAGTATTTGTTCATGATAAGGAATCTACCAGCGGGAAATTGCGCGAGGAGTCTTTTGTTAAGGAGATGCAGGAGAAATATCCGCAGATGACCATTCCGGTAGTGTATCATATGGATGATCTTGAGGAAATGGCAAAGGTCATCGCGGAAGAACGTAACGCGGAGAAAAAAGAGGGAGAAGAGGGCATTCTTGCAGAGGATATTACACAGGCGGAGGCAATAGCATATTTGCTGGAAAAGAATCCTAATATAAAGGGCTGCTTTACGACAAATGCGGAGACAACGCAGCAGTTGTTGGAGGTACTGGAAGAGACAGACAAAGAGGACATGGCTGTGATAGCAGTGGACGGGGGCGCAGAGCAGATGAAAGCCTTGGAGGACGGACGTGTGAACGGGCTTATTGTGCAGAACCCATATGGCATGGGGTATGCGGCTGTGATAGCGGCTTCAAGGGCGTCGCTTGGTATGGGCAATGAAGCTTTCGTTGATACGGGATTCATATGGGTGACAAAAGAGAATCTGAATGATGAGAATATAGCCGGTATGCTGTATTAAGAAGTAAGAAAATAAGGCGAGGCAGGACAGTGAATGAAAACTGTCCTGCCTCGCCTTGCTTAACGTCTGACAGGAAGCGAGAAAATAAATTCTGCCCCCACACCCTCCGTACTGATTACATTGATATTCTCACCGTGGGCTTTCATTATCTCTTTCACGATGGCAAGACCAAGCCCGGTACCCTTTTTATCTTTTCCGCGGGAGAGGTCTGTTTTATAGAACCGTTCCCAAATCTGCTGGATACTTTTCTTAGGTATTCCGATTCCCGAATCCTTAACGGAAATAAACACCTTTTCGCTTCGCTCTGTCGTTTCAATAGAAACAACGGAATCGGTATGGCTGAATTTAATGGCATTGTCCAAAAGGTTGTATAAAACCTGCTGGATTTTCCCTTTGTCACCGTAGACACGCAGAACTTTGGCGGCAAAGACCAGTTCAATTGAAATCTTCTTAGAGGTACAGGTTCCTTCAAACGAGGCGGCGGTGTTGCGGATCATTTCATGAATATCAAAGGATGTTTTGTCTAATAATAATTCCTTTGTATCAAATTCATTCAGAGTCAGCAGATCCTGCGTTAAGTCTGTTAAGCGCTCTGTTTCAAATAAGATAATCTTTAAATATTTAGGATACATTTCCGGAGGAATCGTTCCGTCTGTCATTGCATTTACATATCCGCGTATGGAGGTCAGCGGGGAACGGAAATCATGGGAAACATTTGCGATAAATTTTTTCTCATAGTCGTTCATATCCCGAATCTGGCTTGACATATAATTCAAAGATGCGGATAAATAGCCAATCTCATCTTGTGTATTTACATGAATTTCGTGTTCAAGGTTGCCGGAGGCATATTGCGTGGCAGCCTCTGTGATTTTCCTGAGAGGGCGGTATATGAAGAAGTGTACCCCCAGCAGGATAGAAAAGGACAGGATGTAAATTACTGTAAGGACAATATATATGATTGTCATCAGGGATTTTCTGGACGCAGCAATATCTGAGTAAGGTTTATGAATCAGGAGATAACCTTTGATGTAAAAATCCTGCGTCACAGGGGCGATAACAGTCATTACGTCTTCTTTGAAATATCCGTGGTAATTACCCAATAGATACTGTGCGCTTCCGGCTTCGGCAGGATTAAAGTTTTCAATCTCCGAAAGCCGTGCATGGGAAGCGGCTGTATGGGAGGAACGGATTAATAACCCGTCCGAGTCGGCAAACCAAATGTCGGCGTCAAGGTATGTTTTCATGCCGTTTAATTGTACCTGTACATCTGAAGCGGTCAGGTACCCCTTGAAATATCCGGGCAGGTAATTGGAAGCAATGAGATTTGCCTCCTGATACAGCTCAGAGCCTGTTTCTTCCTCTAGATGGGTTGTAATAAGCTCCGACCCCAAAGTGGCGATTGTAAATATACTCAGGAAACCGAAAATAATATAAATGATAATAAATTTTAAGTTCAGTGTACTGCGCATATTATTTTACCTCGAATTTGTAACCGATTCCCCATACCGTCCCAAGATTCCAAGTAGGATGGTCTTTGATTTTTTCCCGGAGACGTTTAATATGCACATCGACAGTGCGGGTATCGCCGACATATTCATAGCCCCATATTTGGTCTAAAAGCTGTTCCCTTGTAAATACCTGATTCGGAGATGACGCAAGGAAATAAAGAAGCTCCAGCTCTTTTGGGGGCATATCAACAGGTATTCTGTCAACTGTCACGGTATAGTTCGTAAGGCTGATTTCAATTCCCGGGTATGAGACATATTTGCCCTTATCGACAGAAGGATTTTCTGTTTTTGTCGGATGATACCGTCTCAAGACGGCGCGCACACGGGCAACCAGTTCCTTTGAATCAAAAGGCTTCAGCATATAGTCGTCTGCCCCGAGCTCTAAACCTAGCACTTTATCGAATACTTCGCCTTTGGCGGAAAGCATAATAATCGGCGTATTTGATTTGGCGCGTATTTCGCGGCATACCTGATAACCGTCGATGCCCGGAAGCATCAAGTCCAAAAGAATTAAGTTGGGATGATAGCTGTCGAAAGCGGTGAGAGCGTCTTCCCCGTCATGTACCATCATTGTATCAAAGCACTCTTTTGTAAGATAAAGAGAAATAAGCTCTGCAATGTTTTCGTCGTCATCTACAATCAGAATTTTCTGTTTTGTTACCATAGATATCCTCCTTTACTTGAATTCTACAATTGTCACTCCGGCATCGCCTTCACCGAAGGCGCCGAGGCGGTATGATTTCACGTGTTTTTGTCGTTTTAAATAACCGTGGACACCCTGGCGGAGAGCGCCGGTTCCTTTGCCGTGTACTATACGGACAGGGCTTAGGTGTGACAGATAAGCGTCGTCTAAATATTTGTCAAGCTCGGCAATTGCCTCGTCAACGGTTTTGCCGAGAAGATTGATTTCAGGGCTTATGGACATGGATTTCCCCATTTTCATCTTGCCGTTTGACGTGCGGCGCATTTGCTTGGCTGTAACGGTCATAGGCTCTTCAATGATCTCCAAATCTGAAATATTTACCTGGGAACGCAATATTCCCATTTGAACAAACAGATTGCCTTTTGCATCAGGAAGGGAGCTTACGGTTCCGGTAAGATTCATACTGAGAACCTTGACGGATTCACCAAGTTTGAAATCGCTTGGTTTATATGTCCTGCGCGGTTTCTGTATTTCAATCTTGGAGCCGCTTTGTGTTTGGGCAATCCGTTGACGGATTTTCTCACGCTCACGTTCCATATCAGCCGCAGAGATGTTTTCTTTACCGAATTTGCGGAAGTTTTTCATCGTCTCGTCGGCAAATTCTTTGGCTTCTCTGAGAATGGAATTGGCCTTTTCATTCGCTTCTTTTATAATGCGCTCCTTTTGTTCATCCAAACGGAGTTGTTTCTTCTCAAAACGTAACTTTAATTGTTCGATTTCATGTTTATAAGAGGCAATTTCAGAACGTTCCTTTTCAATTGTACGTCTGCTGTCTTCAAGATCGGTCAGAAGATCTTCAAAGGACTCGTCGTGTTCGGAAAGCTGCTCTTTCGCCTTGTCGATGATATAATCCGGAAGACCCAGTTTACTGGAAATGGCAAAAGCATTACTCTTTCCCGGAATACCGAGTAATAAGCGGTATGTCGGGCGTAGTGTTTCCACATTAAATTCGCAGCAGGCATTTTCAACACCTGTTGTGGAGAGGGCAAATACTTTCAACTCGCTGTAATGAGTGGTGGCCATTGTACGGATTCCGCGCTCGTGAAGATGGGAAAGTATGGCGATTGCCAGCGCCGCGCCCTCTGTCGGGTCGGTCCCCGCGCCAAGTTCATCAAAAAGTACAAGAGATTTTTCATTTATATCTTTTAAAAACGACACAATGTTGGTCATATGTGAAGAAAAAGTACTGAGGCTTTGTTCAATACTCTGTTCATCACCGATATCCGCATACACGTTCTCAAAAACCGCAAGTTCAGAACGGTCAAGCGCCGGGATATGAAGTCCGGACTGACCCATGAGCGTAAAAAGTCCCACGGTTTTGAGGGAGACGGTTTTGCCTCCTGTGTTTGGACCGGTCACGATAAGGAGATCGAAATCACCGCCCAGCGTCAGGGTGATTGGAACTACTTTCTTTTTGTCAAGCAGCGGATGCCGTCCCTCACGGATATGGATATAACCTTTTGTGTTGAAAACAGGCTTGCTTGCGTTCATGGAAAGGGCCAAAGAACCTTTTGCAAAAATAAAATCAAGCTCTGTGAGCGTGGCATAGTTAGTGCGGATTTCCGAAATATATCCGGCGGTCTCCTGACTTAAGCGGGCAAGGATAACTTGAATTTCTTCTTGCTCTCTGCCATATAATTCTTTTAAATCGTTATTTAATTTCACAACAGACATCGGTTCAATGAATAATGTAGAACCGGTAGAAGACTGGTCATGAATCATTCCTGGAACTTGGTTTCTGTATTCCGCTTTTATAGGGATGCAATAGCGGTCCCCGCGCATTGTAATCAGAGAATCCTGAAGATACGACTTCAGTGATCCGTTTACAAGGGAGGTCAGCGTGGAATGTACTTTGTCATTCAGCGCCATAATACTCCTTCTGATATTTTTCAGCGTACTGCTTGCATCGTCCGCGATTTCATCTTCGTCGATGATACAGCGGGAAATTTCGTTTGTAAGAATGGTAAGGGGCTCCAGCTGGCTGAAATATGCGTCCAAACAGTCCTCAAGCTCGTCTACGGTATCATGTCTGCCAAAGGCTTTGGCTCGGTTTGCAGTTTGGAGCAGTTTGCATATACGGAGCAGTTCATTGCATGACAGCGCCGCGCCTATCTCAAGACGCATCATGGAATCCTCTACCGGGTAACAGCCGCTGAAAGAAGGTTTACCCTTCTTTACGATTCTTGTAAATGCAGCTGAGGTTTCCTCCTGTGCGGGTTTTAATTCATGTAAATCCATCATTGGAAGAAGACTTCTGCATTTCTGCTTTCCGGCGGGAGATGATGCCTGTTCCGTCAGCATTTCGATTATTTTGTTATATTCTAATTTGACTAATGTTTTTTCATTCATATACTATCACCTGATTCTTTTATTATTTCACATGGCGGTCTGCGGTATCAACTGACGCGCATAAGTGAACCGTAATTATATTCTACATTATTTAGGCAGTGATGAAAAGGAAAATATTGAACAATAAGAACCAATCATGTTATACTATAAAGAAGATTATTAAGGAGAAATTGGGCGTTTATGGAATCGAACAGGGAACCACAGCAATATGCAGGGGAAAAAGAAGACTCGCAGGAGGAATACTCATTTCTGCAGGAGACCATTAAGAAGGAACCACTGAATAAAAAAATGCTTATAAAACATATAGGTAAGATTGCCGTGTACGGTATTATTTTTGGCATGGCGGCTTGCACTGGTTTTTTTGCGCTAAAACCCTGGGCAGAAGAATTATTTCATAAAACTCCAGAGAAGATAACGATTCCAAGCGATGAGGAAGAAGATACGGAGAATGTTGAGCAGACACCGCAGGACATGGTCGTTCCTGAATTTACTGCCGAGAGCTATAAACAAATGAAAGATGCCCTTTACGATATTGCAAGGGAGGCAGAGCGGAGCGTTGTGGAAGTCCGCGGAACAGCCGAGGCTCAGGAATGGATGGCGGAAGGCTATGACACGGTGAACAGTGTGTCGGGAATTGTTGTTGCAGATACCGGTGTGGAGTGCCTTGTGCTTGCCAGTGACCTGTTTGCCGGAGACGGGGGAGGAATTACAATTACATTTAATGACAATAGTACATATGAAGCACGACTGAAACGGCGGGACGGGAACCTGGGTATCGCTATATTCGGTGTGACGAAATCGGATATGAAGAGCAGTACATTGAATCAGGTAAAAACAGCAGTTTTGGGAAATTCCAATCTTATTAGAAGAGGCGACATGGTTATGGTTTTAGGTAAGCCGTTTGGATATTCAGGCGGCTACAGCTGCGGCGTGATCAGTTCCGTTGAAAAAGAGATTTCGCTGGCAGATGGAGACTATGCGTTGCTTTTGACGGATATCACGGGAAGCGATGCAGGAAGCGGCGTATTGGTGAACATAACGGGAGAGATTGTGGGAATGATTCTGCCAAAGCTTACAAACAGCGTCGATACGGGCGCAACAAATGCGCTTGCTATTTCTGATTTGAAGAAAACAATAGAGCTTCTATCCAATGGAAACGCAGTGCCGTATGTGGGAGTGCAGGGAACCGGCGTTACAGAACAGATTGAGGAAGAACAGGGAATTCCAAGAGGCATTTATGTGGAAAGCGTGGAATCGGATTCACCGGCTATGAAGGCGGGAATTCAAAGCGGCGATGTTATTACAAATGTTGGAAAAGGCAAGGTTACAACATTAAATGCATATCAGAATATGATACTGGATTATAAGGCCGGAGACGAGGTGCTGCTGCGGGTAGAGCGGAAGGGAAATGACGGTTACGTGAAGATACAGTTCAAGGTGGTAATCGGAAGCAAAGAATAGAAAAAGTCAGAAAGAGGAAAAAAATGAAGTATATCAAGACATTGCACGAAGGCGATACAGTAAGAGATATTTATTTATGTAAGACAAAACGTTCTGCAGAAACGAGAAACGGAAAACCGTATGATAATCTTGTACTGCAGGACAAGACGGGAACACTGGACGGCAAGGTGTGGGATCCTAATTCCAATGGAATTGCAGATTATGATGAAATGGATTTCATCGAAGTATTTGGTGAAGTTACAAGCTATAATGGAATGCTGCAGCTAAATATCCGACAGATTAGAAAGGCATATGAGGATGAATACACGGCGGCGGATTATATGCCGTCAAGCGAAAAGAATGTGGAGGAAATGTATCAGGAGCTTATCGGCTATGCGGCGCAGGTCAGTAATGTGTACTTGAGGAAACTTATAGAATACTATTTTGTAAAAGACCAGTCATTTATCAAACGGTTTAAAGCACACTCTGCGGCAAAAACCGTACATCACGGATTTGCGGGAGGGCTTTTGGAACATACACTGAGCGTTATGAAGCTGTGTGAGTATTATATAAGCGCATATCCGATACTCAGCAGGGATTTACTTTATACGGCGGCGCTTTTTCATGATATCGGAAAAATAAAGGAGCTTTCTGCTTTTCCGGAGAATGATTACACGGATGACGGACAGCTGCTGGGACATATTATTATCGGGGTGGAGATGGTAAACGACGCGGTACGTGCCATTCCTGAATTCCCTGAGAAACTTGCCAGCGAGTTGAAACATTGTATAATTGCACATCACGGGGAGCTTGAGTATGGTTCGCCGAAGAAACCGGCGCTTGCGGAGGCGTTGGCGCTGAACTTTGCGGACAGCACTGACGCGAAGATGCAGACGCTGACGGAGATTTTTAAAGATAAAGACGGAAAAGAATGGCTGGGGTATAACCGGTTGTTTGAATCAAATTTAAGAAAAACAAGTATTTAATGTTAATTGGGGACGTAGTAAAGTGTAGAAATGCTACGTCCCGAATTATAGTTTGAGGTGTCCCGGAATGCAAAAGGGGGTGTCCCTTTTTGCGTATGAAGCAGAGGAGAGTAAAATGAACAAGAATGAACTGGTAGAAATTATGATTGAGGATATTGGGGTAAACGGCGAAGGTATCGGGAAAATTGAAGGTTATACGTTGTTTGTGAAGGATGCTGTGATTGGCGATCGGATTGAGGCGAAAATCACAAAAGCAAAAAAAAATTATGGTTATGCCCGTTTAATGAGAATTATTGAGCCGTCAAAGGATCGGGTACCTGCAAAGTGTTTGGTTGCCAGACAATGTGGGGGATGTCAGATTCAGGAGCTTTCTTATGAAAAGCAGTTGGAATTCAAGGAAAAGAAGGTGCGTGGGAATTTGGAGCGTATCGGCGGATTTGCGCCGGAGTTTTTGGATGAAGTGATGGAGCCTATATGCGGTATGGAGGAGCCGTTTTATTATAGAAACAAAGCGCAGTTTCCATTTTGCATGGATAAAGAGGGAAATGCCATCACCGGGTTTTATGCCGGACGCACACATCAGATTATTCCCAATACGGATTGTGCCCTTGGTGTAAAGCAGAACAAAGGGATATTGGAGCTGGTCATGGAGTTCATGAACGAGTATCATGTACCGGCATATGACGAAGTTTCCGGTAAGGGACTTATTCGTCATGTATTGATTCGTTTTGGGTTTGCTACAAAGGAAATTATGGTCTGTCTTATAGTAAACGGAGATAAAATCCCACATAGTGAGAAACTTGTGGATAAACTGGCGGGAATTCCGGGGATGGCAAGTATTATGTTGAATGTGAACCGGGAGCAGACGAATGTAATCCTTGGACGGGAAGTAAAGGTACTTTGGGGTCGGGATCATATTACCGATTATATTGGAAACATAAAATATAGGATATCGCCGCTTTCGTTCTATCAGGTGAATCCGGTGCAGACAGAGAAACTGTATGGGCTTGCGCTTGAGTATGCCGGCTTAAAGGGTAATGAGACGGTATGGGATTTATACTGCGGAATTGGAACTATTTCCTTGTTTCTTGCACAAAAGGCGAGACAGGTGTATGGCGTGGAGATTGTATCTCAGGCAATAGAGGATGCGAAGCGAAATGCCGAGTTAAATGGAATTGAAAATGCGGAGTTTTACGTAGGAAAATCCGAGGAAGTGCTGCCGGAGTATTATGCGGCATATGAGAAGCGCCACGGGGGAGAAAAGGCTTATGCGGATGTAATTGTTGTTGATCCGCCGAGAAAGGGCTGCGATGAGGCGCTTCTTTCAACGATGGTTGAAATGCAGCCGGAACGGATTGTGTATGTAAGCTGCGATTCGGCTACTTTGGCGAGGGATTTGAAGTATCTGTGCGGGAAAGGGTATGAGGTAAAAAAAGTGAGGGCGGTAGATATGTTTCCCCATACGGTGCATGTGGAGACGGTTGTACTGCTTTCCCACAAAAAGCCAGACGGACATATCAACGTAAAAGTTGAGTTTGGTGAGGGTGAGGGAAAAGTTCCGCTTGATGATATTGCTCAAAGAGCAGAAAGCTACAAGCCCAAAGAGCGAGTGACCTACAAAATGATAAAGGAATACATAGAAGTTAAATACGGCTTCAAAGTACATACCGCATATATCGCAGAGGTAAAAAGAGATTTGGGCTTGCCGATGTACGATGCTCCTAATGCGGTAGAAGAATTGAAACAGCCGAGGAAACATCCGACACCAGAAAAGGTTGAAGCGATAAAGGATGCGTTGAAATATTTTGGCGTATGTAGTTAATCTTTAGTGCATAGTTATAAACTTATAAAACGACATTTACCATTCTATATGGTAAGATTAAATAAAGTTACGATTTTATAAATGTAGGTGGTAAACATGGGAGATAATCGAAGAATTTTTAGTGATAATGAAAAAATGGTATTATTTAATGAGGTCGATGGGCGATGCCCAATTTGTGGAAAGCCATTAACTAATACCAAGAATGGACAAATTATTAAAATGTTTGAAGTGGCACATATATATCCTGCGAATCCTCGTCCAGAGGAAATCGAATTGTTAAAAGACGAGGAACGTTTGAGTAAAGATGTTAATAGTCTGGATAATGTCATAGCGGTCTGTAGAATATGTCATAAAAAATTTGATACGCCACGAACTATAGAAGAATATCGCTCGTGGGTAAGACTTAAAAAGAAATTGTTGCAAGATGCACAGCTAAAAAATACATATGCACTTTTTAATATAGAGGAAGAAATAAAGGAAATATTAAAAAATTTAAATGATGAATCTTTAGAGGAAGACTTGGTACGTTTAAGTTATGAATCTTTGAAGATAGAGCAAAAAGCCAATGACACCTTACCTTTTGCAATAAAACGTACCATTAAAAACGATGTGGTAGATTATTTTGACTATATTCATAAGATATTTATTGAAATGGACAAAGTAACACCATATAAATTTGATACCCTAGCGGCTCAAATAAAGGGATTTTATTGCAAAACTATGCAAATTAATCCTAACCAAGAATTTGTATATGCTTCTTTAGTGGATTGGCTTAATGAAAAGACAGGGTCATATTCAAGAAGAGCTTGTGAAATTGTGATTGCATATTTTATACAAGATTGTGAGGTGTTTTCATGATATTGCCGAATAAGCTAATAAGCTTTCAAGATTGTATTCTGGCAAAAACAGTTTATATTTTAGAAAAGATTAGTGATTCAGATTTTTCAGTAATTGGGTTATACGAACAAGTGGAAACTCATTTTGAAGATTTAAATGAATATATGTTGGCTTTGGACGTTCTATATGTTCTTGGCAAAATAAAATATAATGAGGAGTTGCAGGTGATACAGTATGTTGAAAAAAATTAGTTGTAATATATTTTTGCAGAAAGAAATTGTATTTCATGAGGGTTTAAATGCTATTGTAGGAGATGATATTGCTTCTAATTCGATAGGAAAATCAACTATGCTTATGATTATTGACTTTGTTTTTGGAGGCGATGATTATATTAGTAAAAATCATGATGTAGTAGATAATTTGGGTCATCATGATTTCAGATTTGTTTTTAATTTTGATAATAAGGATTACTATTTTATTAGAAGTACAAATGAATACAAATTTGTATCTATTTGTAATGAGAAATTTGAAATTTTACAGAGTGTAACAACGGAAGAATTTACCGCATGGTTGCAAGAAAAGTATGATTGTCAATTAGAATCGTTAACATTTAGAAATGTTGTTGGTAGATATTTCAGAATTTATGGGAAGGAAAATTTAAATGAAAGAAAACCTATTCAGTATTTTGAAAAAGAAACTGCACCTAAATCTATATTAGCTCTTTTAAAATTGTTTGATAAATATAAATCATTAAAAGCATATGAGGAGCAAATAGAAAAATTAAAAAGTGACAAAACTACATTGGTTGATGCAGCAAAAAAGAATTTTTTGCCGAATGTCAACACAAAAAGTTTATTTAATAAAAATGAAAAAAAGATTGAAGAATTAAGCGTACGATTAGAAAAAATAAAGAAGGAAATTGTAACAACATCGCTTGATTTAGAGTCAATGGTTTCTCAAGAAATATTAAAACTTAAACGGGAGAAAAGCCAACTTACTATTAAAATAAACTCATATCAAAGTAGATTGCTAAGAACACAAAATAATATAAAAAATAAACCTGTGAAAATTAGTGCTGAGTTAGAACAATTTGTGTATTATTTTCCAGATTTTAATGTAGAACAGATTAATAAGGTGGAGGATTTCCATAAAAATATAAGTAAAATATTAAAGAGTGAACTTGCAGCAGTAGAGAAGGAATTAAAAGCTAAAATCGAGGAAATTAATAATCAGATAATAGAAATAGATAAGGAAATTGAACAGAAATTATCCATAAAAGATGCACCTAAATTAGCAGTAGATGAAGTGGTTGATTTGGTGGCACAAATAAAACAGCTTAATGATGAAAATGGATACTATACCAAGAAGAAACAATTGGAGGGGGCTATATCACAGGCTAATGATGATTTAAGTGAATTAAAAGAAAAGGCATTAGATGAAATATGTAATGAAATAAATGTCAAAATGTACGAGCTAAATAAAGAAATATATGTTGATGGAAGGCGAGCACCGACACTGAATATTCATGGAAGTAAATATTCGTTTAATACTGCGGGGGATACTGGAACAGGTACAGCTTTTGCTAACTTGATATCATTTGATCTTTCATTACTGGAATTAACTCGTTTGCCAGCTATAGCCCATGATTTGCCATTGTTAAAAAATATTGAAAATGTTGCAATGGAAAACATTATTTCAATATATAGTAGAAGTGAAAAGCAAATATTCGTTGCTATTGATAAATTGAGTTCTTATGACGAGAAAGCGGCACAAATTATAAATAAACATAAAGTATTACAACTTTCGAAAGACAAATTACTCTTTATCAAAAATTGGAAAAGCAATAAATAAATCTAAAAAGCGTATCATTAGAAATAGTGGTACGCTTATTTTTTGCCCCTTTTTTGCAGATTTGTCCTTTCATCCGCTTTCAAATATAATGAAGCTAAAGAAATGGAGGTGCTTATGAGAGAGAAATTTAATCATCTGTATTTGGATAGCCACGAAAGAAAGCTTTTAATACATAGCCTTGTAGAGTTAAAAAATCAGCTCATTCAGCAAGGCAGATATACGGATTGTGTTGACGAGCTTATTTTTAAGGTCATAAATGCACCGTCCAAGAGAATGAAAATTGAATATGTCTAAGGCAGATTACAAAGCCGCTTATTCTTATTGATTTTAAGAGTAGGCGGCTTTTTTGCGTTCTCTGGTACTGTTTACATAGCCACCTTGACAAAGTGGCTAAATCTATGCGAAAGGAGGACGCATCTATGTCAAATTGCAAAGTGATTGCTCTGACTAACCAGAAAGGCGGTGTCGGAAAAACAACAACAGCGGTCAATCTGGGTGTAAGTCTGGTGCAGCAGGGTAAAAAAGTCCTGCTGATTGATGCCGATGCACAGGCAAATCTCACGATGGCTCTGGGTTATAACAGACCAGACGATATTCCCATAACGCTCTCTACTGTGATGCAGAACATCATAGACGATACAACGCTTGATGTTTCACAGGGTATTATCCACCACAACGAGGGCGTTGACCTGCTTCCGTCAAACATTGAGATGTCGGGATTTGAGGTAAGGCTAATCAATGCAATGAGCCGTGAACGTGTGCTGAAAACCTATATAAATGAGGTTAAAAAGAATTACGACTATGTGCTTATTGATTGTATGCCGAGTTTAGGTATGATAACCATCAATGCTCTGGCGGCGGCTGACAGCGTGATTATCCCGACACAGCCCCATTATCTCTCAGCTAAAGGTCTGGAGCTTTTGCTTCGCTCCGTATCAATGGTCAAACGGCAAATCAATCCAAAGCTAAGGATAGACGGTATCTTAATGACTATGGTAATGCCCCGTACCAACATTTCTAAGGAAATTACGGCAACGGTCAAAAGTGCATACGGTCAGAAAATCAAGGTGTTTGATACCGAGATACCACATTCTATCCGTGCGGTGGAAGCTACCGCAGAGGGCAAAAGTATTTTTGCCTACGACAAAAGCGGCAAGGTTGCCGCAGCCTATGAGCAGTTCGGAAAGGAGGTGGCAGAGATTGGCGAGAAGCAGAGAAACCAAAATCGAGCTGACCGCATACGATGACCTTTTTCAGACGGACGAAAGCCGTGAGGAAGCAAAGCTCTCTAAGATAAGGGATATTCCCATATCGGAGATTGACGAGTTTCCAGACCACCCGTTCAAGGTTTTAATGGACGAGGATATGGAACAGCTTGTCGAGAGTATCAAGCGAAACGGTGTAATGACCCCTGCGACAGTTCGCTTAAAAGAGGACGGACGGTATGAGCTTATCAGCGGTCACAGGCGAAAAAAGGCTTGTGAACTTGCGGGGCTTGAAACGCTGAAATGCGAGGTTAAAGAGCTTACCCGTGACGAAGCCATTATTGTGATGGTGGAAAGTAATCTCCAACGCTCCGTTATTCTACCAAGTGAAAAAGCCTTTGCGTATAAAATGCGGTTAGAAGCTATGAAACGACAGGCAGGCAGACCCACAAAAGAAAATTATTCCCCAGTGGGTAATAATTCTGAGTTTGCTACTTCAAGTGATGAACTTGCCGAAAAAGTCGGCGAAAGCAAAAATCAAATCTTCCGCTATATCCGTCTAACGGAGCTTGTACCCGAAATCCTGCAAATGGTAGATGAAAGGCAGATTGCTTTCCGTCCTGCGGTTGAGATTTCCTATCTAACCGAGGAACAGCAATACACCCTGCTTGAAGCAATGGAGTACAACGATGCTACCCCGTCATTGGCACAGGCTATCAAAATGAAGAAGTTTAACCAAGACGGCAAGCTCACTTCCGAGGTTATCCAGTCCATTATGGAAGAAGAAAAGCCCAACCAGAAAGAAAAACCCGCTTTCCGTGACGAAAGGATAACCAAGCTCATTCCCAAGACTGTTCCCAGAGGGCAGGAAACGGATTTTGTTGTCAAGGCGTTGGAGTTTTATAACCGACACTTGCAGCGGAATAAGGCTCATGAGAGATAGCCACACACCGAGGGCGAGGTCTGCCCATTTGAGTGGATAGCCATTATTTTTGCTTCCCCCTCTCCACACCTCACCCTGATTTTGTCAAGATTAGTTGACACATTTTCCTCAAGGATTTTGTATCCTATGC
>CANAZK010000051.1 GCA_947366105.1 uncultured Lachnospiraceae bacterium
ATCTCTGGCAGATTTGTCCGGCGCTGCTTTTCTTATATCTTTTGCCGGCGCTTCCCTGCCCGACAGAATTTCATGCCTTACTTCTTCCAGCTGTTCCGCCCTTTCCTCTATGTCAATGAGATCGCCAATCGTAATTTCTCTCTCCTTGCTTTCCGTGGCGGCATATCCGTCAAAAACAGCCTTTGCCGTATTCTCTTTTGCTGCTTCAGGCTCTTCCTTTTCCTCTTTCTCACTCTGCTTCTTTGCTAGATCCTGAGTTTCGTTCTCGGCCCGTTCTGCTTCCTCCGCCTGCTCCGTTTTCTCTGCCGGATCGTCTGTCTCCAATATGCTCAGTCGGAACGGACATCCTAATATTTCTGCAATGGCTCTCATATCCCGTTCCTGAAAGTTATCCCTGCCAAGCCTCTGCGTCAGATTCTGTCTCGACATTCTCCTTCCGGTATGCTTTTCAATCTGCTCGGCAAGTTCTTTGATGGTCATTCCCTTACGGCTCAAAATAATCTTCACCTGTTCTCCAAATGTAAGGCCCACCATAACCTTCCCTCCTTCTGTACCTTAATTATTATGCTCATTGTAAACGAAATAATTTATTAATTTATTTTATCAAATCTTTTTTCTCTCTGCAATCCATTTTTAGTCTTCTCCAAGATATTCTTCCAATGTTATGCCCATCTCCGTAATTTTCATTGCGTCTTCAACCCCTACATAGCGGTAATGCCACGGCTCATAAATAATACCGGTAATATCTGTCTTGTCCACCGGATAACGCAGAATAAAACCATACCTGCTGCAATTCTCTGCCAGCCATTTCGCCTCCGGCGTTTCCTCCTGCTTTGTATCAAGATTTGTGTAATTTGCAGAAACAATATCTACGGCCAATCCAAGGTTATGTTCGCTCCTTCCCGGATGGGCAGTGGATTTCCTTGTCTCGGCAAGAGCCTGCCAGTAACTTTTTCCCGCTCTGACTGCCTCCCCCATATATTCATCATAAAGCTCCTGCTGTCTTTCCACCGAACGGTAAGACGAGCAGACCAGCATATTAAGCCCAGCCTCTTTGGCGTCCGCGAGCATCTCCTTTAGAGGCTCCGCTATTCTGGAATCCACACTGTGATCTCCCCCTATACCTGCCAATTCAGGAACATATCCTTCCTCCATAGGGTGCGTGTCATTAACAAGTGTAAGGTACCACGGTCTTTCTTCCGAATCCTGAATTTGCGCAAGATGGAGCTGATCTTTAAGCTCCGCCTTCTCTTTCTCATACTTCTCGATTATTTCCTTTTTATCTTGTCCTACGCTTCTAACCGCCAAATGCTTTCCAAGCGTATAACCTATAAGCGAGCCCGCCGCCAAAGTAATAACAAGCGCTGCGCTCACCCCTTTTGCATAAGGCTGCCTCACAAACCAATGGATATATTGTTTTATATATCTCGTCACTCTTCTGCCAATGCGTCTTATCCCCATCCATGCCTTTATCCATATTCTTTCTAGCTGTTCTTTCATAAATCTACCTTCTGTATTTCCTCTGCAAAAAAACTGTTCGTAGAGCATACCGCAATCTTATACGGAATGCCCGCCTTATACTCCTTAAAATAGTATTGCTCTTTTATCATATCCGGCTGCATAATAAGCCGCGGCGCCTCACAAGGATCACATTGTATTTCAAATGTGTCAAGTCCAAGCCTCATACCGTATCTAGTGGCTTTCATAAAGCTTTCTTTCAATACCCAAAAACGGTAAAAAGCGTCCGTCCGCTCTTCTTCCGTCTGTTTTTCCAATATATAATGCTGCTCCGACGTTAAAAATCGTTTAATAAGCTTCGTATGCAACTTTTTTATTTCTTCAATGTCACATCCCACCTTAACCGGTATTGTTTCATTATCCTCTATTGAGCATAACACAAAATGCCCCGAATGTGACAAGTTAAATATTGCCTCCTCCGAAGCTTTGCACATCAACCGGGCTTTTTCATACAGAGTCCAAGCGCCTATGCTCTGCGCCCTGTGCTCCTTGCTCCTTATGCGGTCCGCCTTTTCCCTCCGAAATTCCGGCGCCGCCCGGTAAAGTCTTTCATAAGTACTTTCTTCATAAAGGGAAGAAACATCTGCTATCCATGTCCTTACCATTTTATCAAATACCTTCTCATCCTGCCCCAAATAAAAACCTGAAAATAATCATGGGCTTTTTCAAATATAATCAACCCCGCCTGTCCTGACACCCATACGGCTATCCACATCGCACCTTCAATGCGTCCTGCAATAAAAAGCCGCGGTGCAAACAAAATTGCCGGAATATACATAACATTAAAAATAATATATCTGCCAAGCCACAGCGCCGACTCCCGACTTGTTATCCGGGAAGCCTTTCCGATTCTGTCCCGCAAAACCTCTGAAGCCCACAAATACAGCCCCATCGCCGTAAATGTGATACAGTGCATTTTATTCGGCGCCACAAGCATACCGGCAATGGAAGATGCCAAAAGAAAAGCCGCGCCATAACGAAGCCCCCACTCCCTGACGGCAATTCCCACGCAGAAAGCCCCTCCGCAGATAAAAAACAACGTACTCATCTCCACTATAGAGCCCAGCACAACACACAGTACCGAAAACGCCGCAAGCAGTCCTGAAAATGCAATCTGCCCTGCTTTTATATGCATGTGCACAAATCTCCTCCCATACACTCACACATCGCATCGGCGCACCATAAGTCACAGCAGAGATTCCCCGTTCCAAAAGTCGGTCTTCCATAGTTATAGCTGGTATTCTCATAGCTCTCCCTGTACCACTTCATCCGATTTAACAATTTTGCATACTCCCAATTTTCAGGTTCCATCTTCACCGCCTCCTGCGCCTGATGCATAGCAACTATATTGTTTCCAATTCCGTAGTTTGCAATAGCGCTGTAGTAAAACCATTTGGCTGATCTGACGCTGATACTGTTCAATACATGAAGCGCCTCTTTGTAATGTCCTGCATCGATGTAATTGTGCGCAGCTTGAAGCTGCACCTCCCGCTCCTCCTCACTGCCGGGCGTAAACGGAGAAGCAGCGCCATATTTCCCATATTGCCCATACTCCTCCCTTTCCTTCATAATCTTGTCATAAGCCTCCTGAACCTCTTTAAACTTCTCTTCAGCCAATCCGGCAAGCGGATTATTAACATAAGAATCCGGATGGTATTTCCTGCTTAATTCTCTGTATGCTCTCTTTACTCCTTCGTCGCCTGTAGTTGGCAGAACGCCAAGCACTTCATATGGATCCATTATTTCGATTCCTTTCCTTTCATTCGTTTTTCATCATATTTCTTCCAAACGCCGACGTACAGAATATTTCTTAATATATCTGCATATTGTATGCATGGAAGCTTCTCAAAGGCGCTGCTGCATTCCGCCATTACAAGGGTCAGCATCTGCCCGCACTCTTCTTCATAGTCTTCGCTCCCGTACATATAATAAAGCAGCGGATTATAGATATGATTTTCCATATCCTTTTCAATATCATCGTATGCGTCCAGAATATAAATAAATTTCCCCAAATAGAATCCCAGCCTTTTAAGCGTATGCTTCCATACATCCTCTTTATAGAGCATAAGCTCCGCCATCAATTCTCCAAAGTATCTGGAAACCAGGTCAATATTCTTCACATTCTCCCGTTCCGCCTTACTTAGTCTTCTCAGACATCGCTGGATTCTATCACATTTTTCCGGATATTTCTCTCTTATTTTAAGATAAGTCCGGCGAAGCATGCGCAGCCCCGCCAGCCCCGTTTTACTCCTCTCATCCCGCCAGTCATCCATAAAGTGAAAGTATGTCAAAACAATATTCATATCCGCCGCATACTCCGTAATGCCGTTTAACATCACCTCATGCTTTCTTGCAGGATGGACAAGACATCTTTCCGTCTTATGAACCGGTTCTTCTTCATATAATGAAGTCAGAAGTATAATCAGAAATGTCATGTCGTAAGTCAAAGTCATCTGCCCGAAAAAGCCGTATTTCTCTTTTAGAACCCTGCACAAACCGCAGTAATACGCCTTATATGTGTAATAGTCCTTCATCTTCAGTTCTTCTTTACGAATTGTCACATAACCAAACATGCGGTCATTTCCTTTCTTTTCTCATCCTATGATTCAAATAATTCCGTAGAAAAATATCTCTCTGCCGTATCGGGCAGTATAGTCACTACCGTCTTACCTTTCCCCAGCTTTTTCGCCAGCCTCAGCGCCGCCGCCACATTCGTTCCGCTGGAAATACCGCACATGAGACCCTCCAGCCGCGCCAAATCTTTCGCCGTTTTGAGCGCTTCCTCGTCGCTTATCACCACAACATCATCAAAAATCTCTTGATTTAGTATATCCGGAATAATACCGTCCCCAATTCCCATCTGAATGTGTGTACCGATTCTGCCGCCCGACAGAATCGCCGCATTTTCCGGCTCCGCCGCCCATATCTCTATGTCGGGATTGGCGTTTTTAAGAACCTCTCCCACTCCTGTAATAGTTCCTCCGGTTCCAATGCCTGAACAAAATCCGTCAATCCTTATCCCTGCCTGCTCCAAAATTTCAAACCCTGTTCCACTGCGGTGTGCGCCTGAGTTCGCTTCATTTTCAAACTGCTGCGGCACGAAAATCTTCGGATTCTCCTCTTTCATACGCCGCGCCGTCCTTAAACATTCCTGAATACACTCGCCGATATTTCCGTCGTCATGAACCAGTTTCACCTCCGCGCCATAGCTCCGCACAAGCTTGCGTCTCTCCTCGCTTACAGAATCCGGCATAATGATAATGGTCTTATATCCCCTTACCGCTCCCACAAGCGCAAGTCCAATTCCCTGATTGCCGCTGGTGGGCTCTACAATAACGGAATCCTCTTTAATGAGCCCCTCTTCCTCTGCTCTTTGTATCATGTTCCATGCTGTTCTTGTCTTGACAGAACCGCCCACATTCACCGCTTCGAACTTCACAAGGATTTCCGCGCTGTCCTCATCCACCATCCTGTTTAACCGAATTAACGGGGTATTTCCCACCGCTTCCAGCACATGATTGTATATCATCTTTCATACCTTCCAATCTTTTCACTTTATCTATTTAGTATATTGCGAAATATAGTAATGTGCAATGATTTATTCACTTTTCCAACATTTTTCGTAAAAGCTTCATTTACCGGACAATGCAAAAAGCACCGCCCCCACAGCTTCATAGCTGCAAAAACAGTGCTTCCCTACTGCGCGATCAGGGGTTCGAACCCTGGACACCCTGATTAAGAGTCAGGTGCTCTACCAACTGAGCTAATCGCGCGTTTCGTACTATTCAATTTATTAATTCCTTAGCACGAATGCTATTATATAACAACTTACAACAAATTGCAAGCATAAAAATATATTTTTTTACAGAAGATGTTTATGCAATGTAAATCCCCTTCCCTTTACCTCGCTTACCTGGCTGATCACCATAAATGCCTCACTGTCTATCGACATTACAAGCTCATTCAGTTTCGGCAGCTCACGGTTAGACACAACCGTCATCACCGATACCCCTTCATTATGAAGATATCCCGATTCCGTCTTATACAAAGTTGTTCCTCTATCCAGTTTCTGATGAATCATCTCGTTAATTTCATTACACTTCCGGCTCATAATCTTAACCTGCATCTGCGATTTACCCATCAGCAGAACCTTATCCACAAGCACCGTATAAATCATCACAAGCAGAATTCCATAAAGGCTCTTCTCTCTGTCACGGAAAAACATTTGTCCGATTAAGATTGCAAAGTCAAAAACATAAAGCCCCACCGATACAGGAATGCCAAATTTCTTATTACAGATAAGCGGCGGAATATCCATACCTCCCGTAGACGCACCTGCCTTAATTACCATTCCGATACCCACACCGATGGATACGCCTGCAAAAATCGTACAGAGCATCGGGTCGTCTGTCAGGTTCTGAATACCCTCAATATTCTGCAGCACGCCCAAAATCACCGGAAAATAGAACGTACTGATTAACGAGGTCAGTGCGAACGTTTTCCCAAGAATCACCACCGCCAGTATAAACATAATCACATTAAATACCGCCGCAAATAATTCAATAGGTACCCCAAAATAAGTATTGGCAATAAGTCCAAGCCCCGTCGTCCCTCCTGTTATCATTCCGGTAGGCAGTACAAACGCCACAATTCCCGCAGAATATATGGTGTTTCCAAGAAGCACGAAAAATATCTTTTTTATATCGAAAGTTCCTCTTAATTCTTTTACGATGTCTTGTTTCATAACGCTCTCCTTTTTCACTTTAATTCAATAAACTTCCTTTGAACGCAAGAAAAACAGGCATAGAGACCTGTTCTTCTTTGTCGATTATATCATTATTATGAAAAAAGTTCAAGCTTTTCCAAATCATCCGTCGGAGGCATGCAGGCGCCGTCCTGGCACAGATAATAAAGCGCCCCGTCCTCCTTTATTAGGTAGTCCGTTGTAAACGGCGCTATAATGACAATCCGCTCTTTATTTTCTTTTGTCTTCACAAGCGCCGCAAGATTTCCGCACCAGCTCTCTCTCAGTTTTTCCTTAAGCGGTTCTATTTCTTCCATACTTTGTGCAGTACAGACCAAATCCCGATAAGCATACAGCTCCTCCAGCATAGAAAGCAGTGAGAAGCTGTATCCCGCCGGATAATCCCTGATTCTGCCGGCAAGAAATTTAAGCTGCCGCGAGCTTTGCTCCGCCCATACCGTCTCGCCGGTCAGATGCTCCAGCTGAATAAAAATATATGCCGCCATGCTGTTTCCGGAAGGAAGCGCCCCGTCATATACCTCCTTTGGTCTGGTAAGCAGTTTCTCTGCATCAGAAGCATAGAAATATAACCCTCCGCCTTCTTCATCTCCAAACAGGTTTACCATGAAACGTGATATCTGAAGCAGTCTTTCAAGATAAGATACGTCAAAGGTTGCCCGGTAAAGTTCCAAAAGTCCGAATCCGGTAAAAGCATAGTCCTCAAGAGTTCCTCTGCCCGTCACATGGCCCTCACGGAAACGCACCCGAAGCCTTCCGTCCGGCTCCGTCAGCTTCTCTTCCAGAAAAGTCTGCGCCCGTTCTGCAGCGCTCAGATAGTATGTGTCCCCAAGTACGATATACGCCTTAGCCAGTGCAGCGATCATAAGTCCGTTCCATGAAGTCAGGATTTTATCATCTCTGTGAAGCTTCATTCTGCCTTTACGGTAATTCAAAAGTTTACTGCACATACCCGCTATCCTTGGATTGAACGTCTCAAACTCCGTATTTTCAATCAGATTAGGTATCGCGTCTCCAAGCTTTCCTGTTCCCCGGATTCCAAACCATGCAGCAAATTCTTTTCCATCCTCTTCCCCTAGAACCTCTTTCATTTCCGCTTCTGTAAACGTATAATATTTTCCTTCTACGCCCTCACTGTCTGCATCCTGCCCGCAGCAAAATCCTGCGCCGTCCGTCAACTCCCTCAACACATAATCAAGCGTCCTCTGCGCCACTTCACGAAACAGACTCCGCTTCGTCATCTGATATGCTTCCAAATACGTGTATGCAAGCAGCGCATTGTCATAAAGCATCTTTTCAAAATGCGGCACAAGCCATTTATCATCCGTAGAATAGCGTGAAAAGCCTCCGCCAATATGGTCGTATATACCTCCCCGGTACATCTGTTCCAGCGTACGCCATGCCATATCCGCACATGCTTCGTCCCCCTCAAACCATGCGTACCTCATTAGAAACAGAATATTATGAGGCGTTGGAAACTTCGGCGCCGTTCCAAAGCCCCCGTAAGCTTGGTCAAAATTATTGGCAAATATTTTCAAAGCATCTGTAAGAAGACTTTTATCCGCCTCTCCTCCCCGCACTCGTTCCCTGCATTCCTGATGCATCAGGCTTGTCACCCTCTCAGACAGGCTGACAATCTTCTCCCTTTGCTCCTTCCACTCTTCCGCGATTTCAAGCAGAATCTCCTCAAGCCCGTGGAAACGTGCCTTTGTCTTCTTGGGAAAATACGTTCCTGCGAAAAAAGGCTTCTGCTCTGCCGTCATAATAAGCGTAAGCGGCCAGCCCCCGTGTCCGGTTATCTTTTGGCAGACCGCCATATACACCGCATCAATATCCGGACGTTCTTCCCGGTCCACCTTAACTGCAATATAATTTTCATTCAAAATCTTCGCAATTTCTTCGTCCTCGAAAGATTCTCTCTCCATCACATGACACCAGTGGCAAGTAGAATAACCGATGCTCAAAAACACCGGCTTTCCCTCCTCCTTTGCCCGGCGAAACGCCTCCTCGCCCCACGGATACCAATTCACCGGATTATGGGAATGTTGTAACAGATATGGGGATTTCTCATAAATTAATTTGTTTTCCATGTACATCCTGCCTTTTTTATTTTATCTTCCCCAATATCTGTTCTCTTATACAGCTTTCATGACTTCACCCAAATCAGCATTTACAATGCGGGTTCAATATGTGTATCACCTCGTCCAGCGATTTCTTGATACAAGCAAGCTTTCTGTTCAGTTTCGGTTTGTCATACAGCATACATCTGACGCGCTCTTTCATTCTTCGTTTCCGACCCATTGCACATCCCCCTCTCTATCAGGATATGCAGATAAACCCGTCCTATTTCCTGACCGCAATCAGCTTGTGAATGGGATTGCCCTGAGCCGAGAATTTCGCCTCATACTCCGTCATGATATTTCCAATGCACATCTTTGTATCATGATGAAGGTCGAATGTATACGCCTTAAGCTCCCACTCGGCCTCCTTCACCTGTTCCAGCGAGAATTCAAAAAGCTCCCTGTTATCCGTTTTGAATTCCACCTCGCCGCTTTTGGCAAGCACTTTTTCATAAAGCCCCAAAAACTGTACAGATGTAAGTCTTCTTCTCGCATGTCTTGCCTTTGGCCAAGGATCGGAGAAATTCAAATATATCTTATCAACTTCCTCCGGTGCAAATACTTCTGTAATTTCATTAGCGTCCATACAAAGAAACCGGATATTGGAAAGCTCCCTGTATTCATCGGTGTCAAACTTCTCCACGGCTCTTAAAAGCACACTGGAATATCTCTCTATTCCAATATAATTTACACTTGGATTTTGCTTCGCGAGTTCCAGAAGAAACTGGCCTTTCCCCATTCCTATTTCAATACGGAGAGGATTGTCATTGCCAAACACTTCCCTCCACCTTCCTTTACATGTTCTTTCGTCTTTCACCGTCGCCGGACTTGCCTCTATCTCTTCCTTTGCCCGCGGTATATTTCTCAATCTCATAATTTTTCCTCCAAATCGGCTTATCTTTACTATGCTTTTTGTACATTTCTTCCATTGCATTTTATCAAAATACGAGTATGATTAATAGAAAGGATTTAAATTTTATGAAAATAATTCAAAAGGAGAATGTGCATGAATTCTATTGTCAAGAAACTATCTGAAATTGAGAATGCCGCTGTTGCAATTGTCGAACACGCTGAAGCCGAGAAGATTACATTAGAAAAAGAAATAGCAGACCGGCGCAAAGAATTTGATGATTCTCTCGAGACAGAGACTGTGGCAAAGCTTAATGAAATCCGCTCCAAGCTGGTGACCAAAATGGAGCAGGAACTGAAAAAGCAGAATGCAGCCAGTGAGGAAACCATTCGTTCCTATACACAGGAATATGAAGAAAGGCACGAAGAATATGCCCGTTTAATCCTGGCACATATTACCGAGGTGTCATAAATGGAAAATATATTAAAATTCAGCGGAATTGTTACAAAAATCCGCGCAATGCAGGCCCGCCTTTTGACAAACAATAATTTTGAAGAAATTTCCTCATTCAGAAATGTTGCGGAAGCTGTTGCTTATCTAAAACAGACTCCCGGGTACAGCCGCATCTTTGCTGATACAGATGAAAACTTGATTCACAGGACTGAAATCGAGAAGCTGCTTACCTTATCCCTGTACGAAGATTATGCAAGCCTTTATTCATTTTCGGGACTGGAAATCAGAAGATTTCTTAGCTTTTACATGAAACGCTATGAAATTGATGTAATCAATTACTGCGCGCGTATTATATTTAACCACTATCAGGAACCCTTTGATTTGAATTATAAAAAACCGTTCTTTAATAAATATTCACAGATTTCTATCGACAAACTGCTTACGGCAAGAACTTTGACGGATTTGACGGAAACCTTAAAGGATACGGAATATTATCCTTCCTTAAAAAGGCTGGAACAAAGTCAGGACTCCACACTGTTCGACTATGGTCTTGCCCTTGAATTATATTATTTTTCTGCCGTTTGGAAAGAGCGGAAGAAAATTTTAAAAAAGAAAGATTTGGAAATGTTTACGCGGGTCTGCGGCGCCAGAATAGATCTTCTGAATCTGCAGTGGATTTACCGCGCGAAAAAATATTACCATATGTCGTCTGTGGAAATTTACTCGATGCTCATTCCGATTCAGTACCATCTGAACAATGAGCTGCTGAAAAAGCTTGTGGACGCTTCTTCTTTGGAAGATTTTATAACTCTTGTCTCTGGAACGTATTATGTGCGGAAGTATGATTTTGACAATACCCATACTATCGAAAGAACATACAAAAATTGTCTGAATCATTTGTACACGGCAGAGAAACGAAAATATCCTTATTCTCTCGCTGCCGTCAATTCATACTTGTTCCAAAAGGAAGAGGAAATCGAAAAACTGACGACTGCATTGGAGTGTATCCGTTACGGTCTGTCACAGAAAGAAACGTTAGAATATGTAGGAGGTGTAATGAAATTATGATTGTAAAAATGGAATTTGTCACAATCACAGGCCACAAGAACGAAATCGACCGTATTGCCAACCGGTATCTTTCCAAATACGAGATACAGCTTGAAAACGCACTCTCTGAGTTAAAAACGGTTGACAACCTGGTTCCTTTTATTGAGGCAAACCCTTATACCGAGCCTCTAGACAAGGCAAACCGTTTTATCAGCTATTTGGAAGACAAAGAAACAACTTCCGACGACCCTATGTCACAGAAGGAAATGTTCTCTGTCGTAAGAGAAGCCATGAACACATACATAGATTTCAGGGAGCAGGAAGAACAATTAAAGGAACAGCAGACCAAACTGCGTGAACGGCTTCGTCTCATCGATCCTTTTCGCCCGGTTGACTTTAATATAAAGGAAATACTTCAGTACCATTTTATCAAATTCCGCTTTGGACGAATTGCTCTTGACTACTATCACAAACTGGAGAAATATCTACACTCGGATTTCCGAGCCGTCTTTTTGGAAGGCGGACGTGATACGTCCTATGTATACGGCGTATATTTTGCCTCTCAGCGGGATATTGACAAACAGGATGCGATTTTTAAATCCCTCCACTTCGAGCGTATCTTCGTTCCTGACGAATACAACGGTACTCCAAGCGATGCATGTAGGGAATTGGAAGAAAAAATCGACAAACTTAATGAAGAAATCAAGACTATTGATACGCAGATTACAGCTGCATTCGCAAAAAACGGACCAAAGCTCATCGCAGCGCGGAACCGGCTGGATAAACTCTGCAGCAACTTCAATGTGCGAAAGCTTGCCGCCTTAGTAGATAATAAGCGGGAAAATCATTTTATCCTTTGCGGATGGATGCCCCAAAATCAAGTAGCGCTTTTTATGGAAGATATTAAAAAAGATCCCGATATTTTTGTGGCAGTGGAAGACGACCACGCAGACTATTTCGGAGAGCCGCCGACAAAGCTTAAGAATCCAAAACCGTTTAAGCCATTTGAGATGTTCATCCGTATGTACGGTCTTCCGGCACACAACGAAATTGATCCGACCATTTTTGTAGCGATTACCTACACGTTTATTTTCGGCATTATGTTCGGTGACGTCGGCCAGGGCTTATGCCTGTTTATTGGCGGAGGGCTATTATATAAATGGAAGAAAATCAACTTGGCAGGTATTATATCCATAGCAGGTATTTTCTCAGCCTTCTTTGGGTTCATGTTCGGAAGTATATTCGGATTTGAAGATATTATAGAAGCCCGATGGCTTCACCCACTTTCACACATGACAACACTCCCCTTTATAGGGAAACTGAACACCGTATTCATTGCCGCGGTCGCATTCGGCATGGGAATCATCCTTTTGTCCATGATATTCCATATCATCAACGCAAGAAAGTCCCACGACGCCGAAAGCACCTGGTTTGATTCTAACGGACTTGCCGGACTTATCTTCTACGGTTCCGCAGTCGCAACGGTTTTATTATTCATGACCGGCAGAAACGTACCCGGATTCATTATTCTTACCGTAATGTTTGGAATTCCGCTGCTGCTTATGTTCTTTAAAGAACCCATTGCAAAGAGACTTGAGAAACGTGCCAAACACTCAGAAAGCGGCAAAGTGATGTTTGTTGTGCAGTCATTTTTTGAAATGTTTGAAACCTTATTAAGTTACTTTTCAAACACCCTTTCCTTTGTCCGTATCGGTGCATTCGCAGTAAGCCACGCGGCAATGATGGAGGTTGTACTTATGCTTGCGGGCATTGAAAGCGGCTGTCCCAATTGGGCGGTTGTTGTAGGCGGAAACATTTTCGTATGCGCTATGGAAGGATTGATCGTAGGTATCCAGGTACTGCGTCTTGAATACTACGAAATGTTCAGCCGCTTCTACAAAGGAACAGGGCGCGAATTCAAGCCATATAAGTAAGCGCTTTGTGAGGTGGAGTTTCACGGCGCTTAATGATGTATTTAAAAACTTTATTATTTATTTCAGGAGGTCATTATCATGAATTTAGCAACAAAATTAACATTAATTATCACTTTAGTTTTAAGCATTATGATTCCTTTCGGATATTACCTGATTGGTGAAAAGAGCAAAGGCCGCTATAAAAAAGCGCTTGGCACAAATGTATTTTTCTTCTTCGGCGCATTTATCATCGCCTCTATTATGATGTATGGCGGAAACGTGCAGGCTGCCGACGCTTCTTCTGCCGCTGCCAACGCCACCGGTCTTGGTTACATTGCCGCAGCTCTCGTTACAGGACTTTCATGCATCGGCGGCGGTATAGCTGTTGCAAGCGCCGCAAGCGCTGCTCTCGGGGCTATCAGCGAGGACTCAAGCGTACTTGGTAAGTCACTTATTTTCGTAGGTCTTGCAGAAGGTGTCTGTCTGTATGGACTCATCATTTCTTTTATGATTTTAGGTAAGCTGTAATCTTATGAAAATGTATCTGATTAGTGATAACACAGACACTTACACGGGAATGCGCCTTGCCGGCGTAGAGGGAGTGGTTGTTCACGAGCGCGAAAGTCTCTATGAGGCCCTTAATACCGCCATGAATGACAAAACAATAGGCATCGTACTTCTCACAGAAAAACTGGGAAGGGAATTCCCGGATATCATTGACGAGATGAAATTGAAACGCAAGATGCCGCTTCTTGTGGAAATTCCTGACAGACACGGAACCGGACGTAAGGAAAACTTTATCACGTCTTATGTAAATGAAGCAATCGGACTAAAACTTTAAAAAGAAGGTGACACACTTGACTTTAGAAGAAAAAATCGAACATATCAGAACCGCCTCTATGGAAGAGGCACGAGCGCAAGGCAGCCGGATTATCGAAGAACACCGAAAGGCTTTGGAGCAGATTTTCAATGAACATAAAGAGACTGCCGCAAGGCAGTCTGAACTGGCATTAAAGGCAGAGATTAATAAAGCAAAACAAGAATTGAATACAGCCATGGCAAAAGCGCAGATTGATTTAAGACATAAACAGAGCAAACGCCACACAGAACTCAAAAATAAACTATTCAAAGAGGTTCTTGAATTGACCAATGCCTATATGAAAACGGACGCCTACGACGAGCTCCTTGTAAAATATATTGAAAATGCCGTTGCCTTTGCTCCAAATTCCAATATGACAATCTACATCGATCCTGCTGATATTGAGAAAAAGGAGGCTTTGGAGAAACGTACCGGCGCAGTCCTCACTGTCAGCACCGTTGAATTCATCGGCGGAATCCGTGCGGTACTCCATGACCGCCGCATTTTAATCGACAACTCCTTTTCTTCTGCGCTTTTGGAGGAATATGATAAATTTCTGTTTTTAGGAGGTGGCTTAAATGGCTAGAACCGGCATAATCTACGGGGTAAATGGACCTGTTATCTATCTAAAAGGAAATACCGGCTTTAAAATGTCCGAAATGGTCTATGTCGGCGATGAAAAGCTGGTCGGCGAGGTTATTGCCCTAGATAAAAATATGACGACAGTGCAGGTCTACGAAGAAACTTCCGGCCTCAGACCGGGCGAGATTGTAGAAGCCACGGGAAACGCAGTCTCCGTAACACTGGCTCCCGGTATCCTGAACAATATTTTTGACGGAATCGAAAGACCTTTGGAAAGGATTGCCGAACATTCCGGCGCCTTTATAAGCCGCGGCGTAAGCGTGGATTCCTTGAACCTGGAGAAAAAATGGCAGACGCACATTACCGTGTCGCCGGGCGACGTTCTTCATGGCGGCGATATTATTGCAGAGGTACCTGAAACAAGTGCCATTACGCATAAATGTATGGTTCCTCCAAACATAACCGGCACTGTTATCTCTACCGTATCTGACGGAGAATATACGATAGACGAAACGCTCGTCACTTTAAAAACCGACAATGGCGGCGACGTGGAGCTTACTATGACACAGCGCTGGCCAATCCGCATTCCCAGACCGACGCACCACCGTTTTCCGGCATCCGTTCCTCTCGTAACCGGGCAGCGTATTCTCGATACCATGTTTCCGATTGCAAAGGGCGGTACTGCCTGTGTTCCGGGCGGATTCGGCACCGGAAAAACCATGACGCAGCACCAGATTGCAAAATGGTCTGATGCGGACATTATTATCTACATCGGCTGCGGCGAACGGGGGAACGAGATGACGCAGGTGCTTGAAGAATTTACTGAACTGATCGACCCGAAATCGGGAAATCCTTTGATGGACCGCACCGCCCTAATCGCCAATACCTCCAATATGCCGGTTGCCGCACGTGAAGCAAGTATTTACACCGGGCTTACTTTGGCAGAATATTACCGCGACATGGGTTACGACGTAGCAATCATGGCAGACTCTACATCACGCTGGGCGGAGGCGTTACGCGAGCTGTCAGGACGTCTTGAAGAGATGCCGGCGGAAGAAGGCTTCCCTGCATATCTTGCCTCCCGCCTGTCCGCGTTCTACGAACGCGCCGGAATGATGCACAACTTAAACGGTACAGACGGCTCCGTATCAATCATCGGCGCTGTTTCACCGCAAGGCGGCGACTTCTCCGAACCGGTTACGCAGAATACGAAACGTTTTGTCCGCTGTTTTTGGGGATTGGATAAAAGCCTTGCTTACTCAAGACATTTCCCGGCGATCCACTGGCTTACAAGCTACAGTGAATACCTAAATGACCTTTCGCCGTGGTATGGGGAGCATATTTCTCCAAAATTTACAGACTACCGTAATCAGCTTATGGCGCTTCTTAATCAAGAAAGCAGCCTGCTGGAAATTGTAAAGCTTATCGGAAGCGACGTCCTTCCTGATGATCAGAAGCTGATACTGGAAATCGCAAAGGTAATCCGTCTCGGATTCCTTCAGCAGAATGCCTTCCACCCGGACGACACTTGCGTTTCCCTGAAAAAACAGTTTAAGATGATGGAAGTTATTCTGCATTTATACAAAAAGTCAAGACATTTAATTACTATGAATATGCCGGTTTCGATATTGAAAGAGGAAAATATTTTCGAACGCGTCATTGCCATCAAGTATGACGTACCAAACGACAGGCTGGATTTGTTTGATAACTATATGAAAGATATTGATACGTTCTATGAACGTATTATAGAACGAAATGCGTAAGGAGGGAC
>CANAZK010000052.1 GCA_947366105.1 uncultured Lachnospiraceae bacterium
CTAAACCAATAGCACGAAGAAATGTATTTAGAAGTCCCGTACTCGGATTATAAATGGCTCCAAAAATACCCGCAATAACAACAATACTCAAAATATTCGGAATATAGAAAATCACACGGAAGAAATTATTTCCCTTAAACGACCCTCTTTGCAGTAATGTTGCAAACAGTACCGCTAAAATAACCGTAAACAGTGTTACCATTACAATAATCAATATTTGGTTCTGCATTGCCTGCAGGAAATTTTTATCCTCCATTATACTCGTAAAATTCTTAAAACCTACGAATGTCTGTTTGTTCGTGATACCGCCCATTTTATAAAGCGACATTCTGAATACGTTGATCGTCGGAACAAACATAAAAAGAATGAGCAAAATGGTTGCCGGAGCAAGGCATATAAACACGAATTTTCTTTCTGAACTTTTTCTGTTCATACTCTCTTCTCCTTTTTTACAAAAACGGTGAGTCACCGTGACTCACCGTCTGATTAACTGACTACTTGTTCAAGCAATTATTTCACGTTTTCCGCTAATTTTGCCCACGCTTCAACTAACTGTGTCTGATATGCTTCTGCCGTCACATCGCCCGTAGCAAGTCCGTCGATTGTTCCGTATACTGTTTTTGCCATATCAAATCCCTCAATAGCTTCTGTCGTTGCCCATGTACCTGCAACCACTTCACAGCCTTCTGTAGCTGCCAGTTCATAAGTATCTTTTACAGGTCCCTCTGGAAGCGCATCCGAAGCGCCGATAACCGGCGGTACAATTGGAGCCGCTGTTGTCTCGCCTGTCTCTTTGTTGGTCGTTTCGTTTGCCAACATAATATCTACAACTGTATCAGAGTACATAAACTTAATAAATTCTTTTGCAAGATCTAAGTTTGGAGCCTCTGCAGGAATCCACATCTGCTCTGTATATGTGTAGATATAGTTCGGCTGGTCTGCCGAGAATTTTGGCTGTGCCATCATGCCCCAGCTAAAGCCCTCCTTCGGCGTAGACTCTGCCATCTCACCGATTACCCAGTTACCGTTCGGCATAAATAAAGCCTTATTGTCCATTACGTTCTGTTGGTTAATCTTGAATCCACCCTCTGCGTTTGCATTAGCAACCGTGTCAGCCTGAAGGTAATCAGCCGAAACAAGTTTTGCGATTGTATCGATTACCTGCTTTCCTTCTGCAGATGTCCAAGTTTCAGCGTCATAATTTACAGCTTTATTGTAGAACTCATATCCGCCTGCCTGATTTAACATCTGATACATTGTTGTATCAAAGTATCCGTTCGTCGGGTATGTAAATAACGCAATGCCGTCTGCTTTCGCCTGATCGCCAAGTGCAAAGAACTCGTCCCATGTTACAGGAAGATCATATTTCTTATCATCGCCTTCAAATAATTCTTTGTTATACCAAAAACCTGTAGGCGTATAGATAATCGGAGCAAGATAAATCTTACCGTCAGCATATGGCTGAGCAGCCGCATTCTCCGTGATACCGCCTACTAATTTACCCTTAAGCTCATCATCAAATACGTCTGTAATATCAGCAACTGCTTCTTCTTTCAGCATTGTCTCTGTGAAAGCGCTTGGCTGTCCTAAATTGTAATATACAACATCAGGAATATCCCCGTTTTGGAAATCCTTCGTCAGATCCTTGTCAAGCTCTGATGAAAGCTCCAGCTCTACTTTCACATCTTCATGCTCTTTCTCAAAAGCCTCAACGATTTTCTTCCATACTTCCGTTCCGTTTCCGCCTTCAAACGCCGCAAATCTTAAGACTGTTTTTCCGTCCTCAGTTTTGTTCTTCTCTTCTTCCTTGCCTCCGCAGCCTGCCAATAAACCGATTGTCATTACTGCTGAAAGCCCAAGAGCAAGCACCTTTTTCATTTTCATAACAAACTCCTCCTTTTTGTTAACTTTGTTCATTACTTATGTTTAATTATACAGTACCACCGTCATTTTTACTATATGTATATTGCCCTAAATTTTATAAATATTGCTGTCAGCACAATTTTTTTAAATTATTAAAATATTCTTGTTGCTTTTCATTTTCCATAATTATATAATGACGCAAAGGCAGGTGATTTCATGAGCAACCAAAATTACAGACTCGGGGAAAAAGAACCCGAAAAAATTAATACCAGATTACTATATATTACCGAGGCACGCTATGACGTCGACTGGCACAGTGTCCCCCACTCCCACCATTTTACCGAAATATTTTATATCCTCCAGGGAAAAGGAGGGTTCATCGTTGAAAACAAAGAATTTCCCGTAACCGAAAACGACCTGATAATTATTAATCCAAACGTTTCCCACACCGAGGTCTGTCACAGCGATTCGCCTTTAAAATACATTGTTCTTGGAATCAACGGACTCTACTTTAAAAACGAGACCGACGACCTCCATTCCGATTACAGCGTCCACAACTTTGCCTGCTACAAAACAGAATTGAATTTTTATCTTCAGACTCTTCTGCATGAAATCCAAACAAAAGAAACGAACTTTGAAGATATCTGCCAGAATCTTTTGGAAATACTTATTTGGAATATCGTCCGCAGAACCCCGACAGAACTTGCCGTCGCCCCTTCAAAGAAGATTACCAGAGAATGCCGTTTCATCGAACAGTATCTTGATGAACATTATATGGAGGACATCACACTTCAGACATTGAGTGAGATCACGTATCTGAATAAATACTATCTTGTACATGCTTTTAAAAATTATAAAGGAATCTCTCCCATCAATTACTTGATTGGAAAACGTATTTCAGAGGCAAAGCATCTATTGGAGACAACCAATTACCCGATTTCTAAAATCGCCGTTTCCGTAGGATTTTCTTCTCAATCCTACTTCTCGCAGATTTTCAAAAAGGAAACCGGGATGACGCCTAACAAATACCGGCACGATTCCGATGCAAAAAAATAGATTGCGCTGCCGCAATCTATTTTTTTAGTCTTAAATTTCATACCATATAATTTCATTCGCATCCAAATCAAGTTCAAAACTGGATCCGTCACCTTTGAATACGACTGTGCTCTGGGGCTCATATGTGTTATTTACAACACAGTATTTTCCATTTTTCACATATGCGTGAACCTCCACATTGAAGTTCGTGCTGAACCACTTATGAAGCCCGTCCTCATCATGCGCCGACCAAATGATAGACCGGTAAAGAAGTCTGCTGTTTTCAAAGCTGTATGGAAGTCCGCTGATATATACACAGCGTCCCTTTCCAAAATCATTTACCGCAAGCTGCACCTCTTTATCTATCTGTCTTAAAACAACGGTCCCGTCTAAAGCAAAAATATTCTTCTTGCCCTCTCCGAAATCAATGTCCTTTGTACAGTCCTCCTTGATAAAATGGTCATGCTCCTCCCAGTTATATTTGTCCGTATTCAGGTTGAAGCCATTCTCCTTCTCAACTCCAAGCGCATTTGCAAGCTGGAAGTACCTGCCTTCCCACTGGCAGGCTGCCGGCTCACCAACGCCGATAAATCCGCCGCCGTTATAGATAAATCTCTTCACCGCCGTTACAATGGTCTCGTCAATCCAGTTTTCTCCGCCGCTGTGCGCCGTATAAGCATCACCCACGTTAATAATTACGTCAATATCATTGAGCACGGACGGATTCTCCCTGATGTCGTCAAAGCTTATGAATCTTACGTCAAACGGCGCGCCGGAAAGCGTCTCTATAATACCGGCATAAGAATAATTCTGCTTTTGGTACAACGCATGGTGCACCATATGGCAGCCCCAGGCTCTCATTCTTCCCCAGCTGTTCAGCACTGCCACAGTCTTCACGCAATAAGGCGTTGTTCCTTTGATATTATCATATAATGTACGGAATTCATCGCATACGCTTTCTACATAATCAATAAATTCCGGGAATTGCATAGCAAGCTTCAAATATCCGCCGTATCCGATTCTGTCAATCGGTTTCCTTAAAATAGCTCTCCGCGCCGTCACCCAGTTTACTTTCGCTTCTTTTACCGGATCGCCGCCCTCATGAAAAGTGTCCGGGAAGAAATACGGCAGAAATCTTCCTTCTGTATACTTAACGTTTGGAATATCGCTGATAAGACGGAGCGTGCTTCCGTTGCCCACGCTTCCCACAACCGCGTCTATTCCGACAGATTTAAACTCCTCCATAAACGGCTCCATGCCAATCCAGTGGTCTCCCAGAAACATCATAGCCTCTTTGCCGAATTCATGGGTAAGATCCACCATCTCCTTTGCAAGCTTTGCAACCTCTCTTCTCTGAAATGCCTGAAAATCCTTGAATTCCTTCGTCGGAATACGATACTGGTTATTCATATATCCCTGATCGATAATATATTCTGGACGGAATTTATATCCGACCTCTTTCTCAAACTGCTCTAAAATATATGGACTTACCGATGCAGAATATCCGTACCAGTCAACATATTTTTCTCTTGCAAGTTCATCAAATATCAATGTAAATTGATGGAAAAATGTGGTATAACGGATTACATCTACATGCGGATTGTCTGTAAGAAACTTACGAAGACGTCTCATCGTAAACTCTTTTGTCTTCGGCTGACGCACATCGAAAGTAATCTGCTTTTCCACGCCCTTCCAGTCATTAACAACCGCATTATACATGTGCACCGGATCCCACATAATATACGCAAGGAAGCTCACCGTATAGTCATGAAATAATTTTGCCTCATGAACCGTAACGTCCCCCGTTTCTTCATCAAAACTCCATTTTGCCGAAGGTACAATTTCGCCCGCGGTACGGTCAATCACTTCCCACCATCTCTTAATATCGTCGTGAGAATTTACTTTCAGCATATCAGGATAAAGATGATCCATTAAATGAATAGACAGCTTGGAATCCACAGCCGTATGAAAAGACGTCATAATATACATCTGCTGAATCTCATCCGGATTCGCATTTGCCCACTCATTATCCTTTCTGGTTGTATAATATGTGGAATAAACTCTTGCATCCACATGTTTCAATTCTTCCGGGTAATCTGTACCATCACAGTCACGAATCGCGTCGGCTCCCCAACGCTTAACTAAGTCCAGGGTTTCCTTTACCACATCTACATCCGTTGGTATTGTTACTCTTCCTCTTTTTTTATCGCCGTTCATAACCCCGTTTCCTTTCCGCATATTATTTTACGTAACAGTATAATTAACTTTCCGTCTGCTGTCTATTCAATTGTTGCTGGGTTTATTATAAATATTGTTTTTAAAGCAAATTTCCTACAATTCCTCCGATTCTGTCTGCGGTTTCGCAAACATATTCCGTATCAGTACAAATATGCCCGACCCCAGCGCTGCGCAGGCTGCGGTTACGACTGCAATTCTAGGAAAATCTTGGAAAATCCACGTAAAGAAGTCTGCCTTGGTCGCAATAACCGACACTAAATTTGCCGTTACATGAAGCAGCACCGGAGCTTTCGTGCTTCCGTATTTCTCATACAGCCATGCAAGGACGCAGCCCATCACAAAGCCGTATATTCCCTGCACAAGATTTCCATGATATACACCGAAAACAACTGCACTGAGCGGAATTGCCATACGGGCTCCCGCCATGTGGGACATTCTTCTGTATATCAGCCCTCGGAACATAAGTTCCTCCGCCACCGGAACAAGCACGCCAAGACCGATTAACTGTATTATAAAATTCTCTTCGTAAAATGCTGTGCTTGTAGCCTGATAACTCTCGCTGTACATTCTGATATTACTAAGAAGAAGTATATTATTGAACCCGATACTGAGGGCGGCTCCCAGTGCAATGATCGGAAGATACTTTCCGAAACTGACCGCCGGTCTCTCAGGAATTCCCATTTGTTTCTCATACACTTTATCTCTTCTGAGCATTACAGCAAATACCGGCATGACACAAAGAGCGCAGGCAGCTGTAACCAGTGTAAGATGGTGCATATACTGTTCCAAAATCAGAGTCATGATCTCTTCCGTCATGTAAATCTGCATATCTGCCGGATTCGTAATCTCAAGAATCTCCGGAAGATTTGAAAAAAGAATTACCGTCATGGCAATAAGCTGAACTACAAATGATATTACAAAATAGCTTAAAAATGGAGATACCAAGGAGAAAAATCCCCTTTTTTTCATATTCTGCCCCATGTTTTTTACCTCACTTCTACTTACTTCTGACTCGTGTTCACAGATAATATTCTACTTCTCATCAGGAGAAGCTGCAAATAAAATAATTATAAATTTCACTTCCCTCGCCGATCAGGGAGCCCTGCACCATCTCGGGTTTTCCCCCGCCTCTCCCGCCGAATTTTTCGTTCAGAAGCTTCGCCGCCGGTCTCGTGTCCTGGGTTCTGCTTCCTATCACATAGCGGTACCCGCTCTCATCATTTCCCGCGAAAACTCCGCAGATTCCTATCCCTCTTTCAAGAATCAGATTCATAAGCTCTCTCGGCTCATTTCCTGTAAGTTCATGCTCAATCAGGCAGACCGCCTTTGTCCCCTGTTCTATTTCCTTCGCTCTGTAAGAAAGCAGCTGAGACTGAAGCTTGCCAAGCTCATTTTTCAAAGCATGCTTTTCTTCCTTTAAATGCTCCACACTTTCAAATACTTCGTTCTCCTTCGAAGACATGGATACGGAAATATTTTTCACGCTTGTCTCTTTTTCATTATAATCTGCAAGAGCACGGAATCCGCTTAACATGGAAATGCGCACGCCTCCCTTATAATTCTGTATATTGGTAAGCTTGATCAAACCGATTTCCCCGGTTCCCGCAAGGTGCGGCGCACAGCAGGCGCAGGAATCATATCCTTCTATTTTAATAATACGCACCTGTCCTTCTATTTCAATCTTACTTCTATAAATCATATTCTTCAGTTCCTCTGCCGAAGGACAAAGTGTTTGGATGGCAATATTTTTAAACACTGCCTCATTAGCAAGGTATTCCAGCTCTTTCATCTGTTCCTTTGTAATTACCCCGTTAAAATCCATGGTCACATTTTCTTTTCCAAGATGAAAGCCCACATTATCTAAACCATAGCGCTTATTCATAAGCCCCGATACAATATGCTCGCCTGAATGCTGCTGCATCCTTATAAAACGCTCTCTCCAGTCCAAAACGCCCTTGACTTCCGTTCCAGTCTCAAGCGGAGCATCCGTATAATGGTAAATCTTTCCTTCCTTCTCATGCGTATCAAACACACGCGCCTCATTCAAGAATCCAATATCGCCGCTCTGTCCGCCGCCCTCAGGAAAAAAGGCAGTTCTGTCAAGAACTACCTTGTAGAATTGTCCCGCCCGCTCGCAGGATTGTACTGTTGCGATGAATTTTTTCATGTAACTGTCCTGATAAAACAATTTCTCCGTCATCATTACATCCTCTCCGGCGCCTCAAATCCAAGCATGTCTATACATGTTTCAAACACTTCTTTCGTAAGAAGCAGCATGGAAATAAAGCTCGCCTGTCTCTCTTCATTTTCTTCCGCTAAAATCTTTGTCTCATGGTAGAATCTGTTAAATGCATTTGCCAGCTCATACACATAAGCACAAATCTTGTGCGGAGCCTTTTCAACATATGCAATTTCAATCGCCTCATTGAATTTCGCAAGCTCCAACATCAGCGCCTTCTCGCTTGCAGACTGCGCCGCCTTTACAATGCCCTTTGCCGGCTCGCCCTTTGCTTCTTTATATTTGTTCAAAATGGATTTGATACGTACAATGGTATATAAAATATACGGTCCTGTATTTCCTTCTGCGGAAGTAAATCTGTCCACGTCAAACACATAGTCTTTGGACGCCTGATTTGACAAATCTCCATACTTGATCGCAGACAGTCCCACTATCTTCGCCGTATTTCTCGCCTCTTCCTCCGAGATGGCCCGATTCTCCATAATTTTGCCGTACATACGCTCTTCAATATCACTGATCAAGCTCTCAAGACGCATAACGCCGCCCTCTCTTGTCTTAAACGGCTTGCCGTCTTTTCCATTCATCGTACCAAAACCGATAAACTGCAGTTTCGTCTCATCCCTTACAATATGTGCCTTTCTCGCACTCCTGAACACCTGCACAAAGTGAAGCTCCTGACGTTTGTCCACTACATAGATTATTTCATCCGGCCTGTATAATTTCTCTCGTTCAATCAAAGTTGCAAGATCCGTAGTTCCATACAAAGAAGCCCCGTCAGACTTTAAAATCATACACGGCGGAATCTCTTTCGTGTCCGTCTCCTCTTTCACGTCAATCACAAGCGCTCCGTCATCATAATGTGCATACCCTTCGTTTTTCAGATACTCAACCATCTCCGGGATATAAGGCTGCGCGTCCGACTCCCCTTTCCAAAGGTCAAACTCTACGTTCAGGCTTTTATAATTCTTCCTCAAATCCGCCACGGACACTCTCATAATGTGGTTCCATAATGCAGTACAGCCCTTGTGTCCGTTCTGCAGTAAATACGTAGTATGCAATGCTTTTTCCTTGTAATCCTCATGTTCCTTTGCATATGCGCTTGCCGTCGGATAAATCTCTTCCAACTCATCAATAGTAAAAGGCGGCTCCTCGGGATACTCGCCTTCAAACGCCTCGTCAAAATATGGAAGCTCCGGTTTCCTTTTCTGAAGCTCAGTAATAATAAGCCCCATCTGATAGCCCCAGTCCCCAAGATGTACATCGCCTATAACTTTATCGCCGGCAAAACGTACGATCCGTTTTACGCTCTCCCCGATAATCGCCGTTCTCAAATGTCCGACATGAAGCGGCTTTGCAACATTTGCTCCGCCATAGTCAATTATAATCGTCTTCGGCTGTTCTGTTTTCTCATATCCAAGACATTCCTCACCGCTCATTTTGTTCAAATACTCCGCTGCAAATGCCGCGTCAACCTTTATATTAATAAAGCCGGGTTTCACCGACTCCGCTTCACGAATGACTCTGCTGCCCTTTAACTTCTCCGCCACATCATCCGCAATCATAAACGGCGCCTTTTTGTAAGCCTTTGCGGCCGCCATCGCTCCGTTACACTGATATTCGCATAAATCCGGACGGTTTGACAATACTGCCTTGCCGTATTTTGCTTCGTAACCCGCCGCCTTAAATGCCGTCTCAAGCTCCAGACTGAGTATATCTGCTAATTTTTTCATAGTCTTCCTCCTGATTATTTTAAAATATATTATAAAAATGAAATAATTTTAGCTATACTTTGTTATTCTAACATAAGGAGCAAATGACAACAACCATATATTTACAAAGATTTATTGCTTTTTTCCCGTTTTCATGTTAGAATTTCAATAACTTAGTAATAATTACTATTATCAGGAGGATTTATTATGAACAAGAACGTACTTCGCAACTTTTCTTATGGAGTTTATGTAGTTTCTGCATTAGATGGACAGCGCCCGACAGGATGTGTCGCAAACAGTATTATGCAGATCACCTCTTCTCCTGCAACGGTTGCAGTGAGCATGAACCATGACAACTATACCAATTCCTGCATTGAGAAATCAGGCAGATTCTCTGTATCCATTTTATCCGAGCAGTCTGATCCCGGCTTAATCGGGCGCTTTGGTTTCCAATCCGGCAAGGATATAGACAAATTTGAATCCGTTGCCTATGAGACGGTGGACGGACTTCCGGTTATCACAGATTCCTGCGGTTATATCACATGCAAGGTAATTGACAAAATGGAAACGTCCACCCACACCGTATTTTTAGGCGAGGTTGTGGACGGCGACGTTCCAAAGAATGAAACGCCGATGACTTATGCTTACTATCACAAGGTGGTAAAAGGAAAGAGCCCGAAGAATGCTCCTACCTATATCGCAGAAGACAATGACACAAAAGCAACGGAAAAATGGACATGCAGTATCTGCGGTTATGTATATGACGGCGAAACGCCTTTTGACGAGCTTCCGAGCGACTATGTATGCCCAATCTGCAAACAGCCGAAAGAAGTATTTAAAAAACAATAAACAAACATAAGAGAGGTATATACCATGATAAAATTAGGCTCACATGTGGGAATGAGCGGCAAGGAGATGCTTCTCGGCTCTGCAAAAGAAGCCGTTTCCTACGGCGCCAACACCTTTATGTTCTATACCGGCGCGCCGCAGAATACAAAGCGCAAAGATATCTCCGAACTCAATATCGAGCCGGCATGGGCTTATATGAAGGAACACGAAATAGAAGAAATTATTGTTCACGCACCATACATTATCAATCTCGGAAACACGGTAAAGCCCGAAACCTTTGACATTGCCGTACAGTTTCTTGCCTTGGAACTTGAAAGAAGCGCCGCATGCCGAAGCAGCACATTAGTCCTCCATCCCGGGGCTCATGTAGGCGCCGGAACCGAGGCAGGGATTGAACAGATAACCAAGGGAATCAATGAAGTCCTCACAAGAGATACTGCTTGCAATATCGCACTTGAAACCATGGCTGGAAAAGGCTCTGAAATCGGACGTACGTTTGAAGAACTGGCACGTATTTATGACAAAGTAACTTATAATGATAAACTCCGTGTCTGCTTTGACACCTGCCACACGAATGACAGCGGTTATGACATTGTAAATGATTTTGACGGAGTTATAGAACAATTTGACAAAATACTCGGCAAAGACCAAATTGCAGTATTCCATATCAATGATACAAAGAATGTCCGCGGCGCGGGAAAGGACCGCCATGCCAACTTAGGTTTCGGACACTTGGGATTTGACGCTCTCTCTTATATTGTGCATCACAAAGATTTCGAGCATGTTCCTAAGATTTTGGAAACACCGTACATTCCGTCGCCTACAAAAGATAAGAAATCTTACGCTCCGTATAAATATGAGATTGAAATGCTTAGGAATAACTGTTTCGTTCCTGATATGATAGAACGGATTATTCAAGATAATGAAAAATAGAAAATAATATTTTAATCGCAGACACCTCCCGGAGCGTAAGCCTCTGAGAGGTGTTCATTTATTGGCTTTCTTACATATTGACAAATCCCCGTATATGCTTTATTATTGTATTAGATATTTAATACAATTTATACGAACATAAAATTTTTGAAATGAGGTGATAAATTCATGGCATGGCAATTAGATAATGACCGACCGATTTATCTACAGCTAATGGAACGAATTCAACGGGACATTGTTTCAGGCAGATATCATGCCGGGGACAAACTCCCTTCCGTCAGGGATTTGGCGCTTGAAGCAGCAGTAAATCCGAACACCATGCAGAAAGCTTTATCTGAACTGGAACGAAGCGGACTTGTCTACTCGCAGAGAACGAGCGGACGTTTTATTACGGAGGATACAAAGATGTTAGAGAAATTAAAAAACGACCTCGCCGGGGAACATATTCGTGAATTTTTAGAAAAGATGAAACATTTAGGCTTTCCACAACAAGAGATAATGGAATTGGTTGAACAGACATTAAAGGAGGAAAACAAATGAAACCTATTATAGAATGCCGCTCACTTTCCAAGAAATACGGCGAGTTCTATGCTCTCAATAACCTCACTCTTTCTTTAGGGCGCGGTGAGATTGTGGGACTGTTGGGACCCAACGGAAGCGGAAAAAGCACCCTGATCAAATTAGTAAACGGGCTTCTGACGCCGACCCTCGGGGACATACTCATAGACGGCATGAGACCCGGAGTCGAGAGCAAAAAAATTGTTTCCTATCTGCCGGAAAGAACTTATTTAAGCGGCCACCGTAAAGTCAAGGACCTAATTGAATATTTTGACGATTTCTACGATAACTTCAGCAAGGAACGGGCATACGATATGTTATCCCATTTGGAAATCAATCCGGGCGCAAGACTAAAAACCCTTTCCAAAGGAACCTGCGAGAAGGTTCAGCTTATTCTCGTCATGAGCCGGGAAGCAGACCTCTATATTTTAGATGAACCGATCGGCGGCGTTGACCCTGCGGCAAGAGACTATATTTTAAACACCATTCTTACAAACTATAATGAAAATGCTACGATTTTAATCTCCACCCATCTCATCCACGACATTGAAAATGTTTTGGACCGGGTAATATTTATCCGTAACGGACAAGTTGTGATGAATACATCTGTGGATGATATCCGTATGGAACAGGGAAAATCCGTAGACACACTTTTCAGGGAGGTATTCAGATGTTAGGAAAATTAATTAAGCATGATTTAAAAGCTCTTTACAGACTGATGATACCCCTTCATCTGCTTGTACTGCTGGCGGGGCTCGGCGTAAGATTCATACTGAATATACGGCTGTACGACAAGATTCCGAATGCGATGTTCGGACTTCTGATTGCCGGATATATTCTGATTATGACAATTGTACCCTTTGTGACAGTATTTGCATTATGCTGGCGCTTTTACAAAAACCTTTTTACCGATGAAGGGTATTTGACTCTGACCCTTCCCGTCACTCCAAACCAGCACCTGCTGTCAAAACTGATAAGCGGAATCATTTGGATGCTGTTTGACTATGCGGCACTGATTTTATGCATAGTTCTGCCTGTTACCATTCCGGACATACTTGCCCAGTCCGATCAGATTTTGGCAGAAATGGATGAAGTACTTGAGATGTCTTCCGTAACATTTTTCACACTTATGTTTGTGATAGGGCTGGTTTCCTGTGTGGTAAATACATTGTTTTATTATGTCTGCATTGCCATCGGACAGTTGTTTTCAAAACACCGTGTCATCGCAGCCGTTATTATGTATTTTGCAATTTCCACAGTGTTAAGTACGCTGAACTCGGCTGCCCTTTTGATTGCAGGATTCTTTCCGTCTGCCGGTGGATTCCCATTCTTTGCCATAGGCTCCGAGAATCTGAATACCGGATATGCTGCGGCTCCGATTATCATTAAATCATGCTGGTTCGGTATTATTTGCATGGTCATCCAAGGAATCGCATCCTACGCAGGCACACTGTACATTATGAAGAAAAAAATCAACTTGGAATAACCATCTATAAGAATTTAGTAATGGGACATGGCTTTGATTGGAATTTCACTGCCATGTCCCATTATTCTAATCCTATTTACATGCAATTTCATACATTGCCGCAGCAATAATCTGAAATGCCTGCATTAATTTATCCACTTCCGCACATTCATTCGGCTGATGAATCACATCCGGTTCTCCCGGGAATACCGGTCCGAACGCAACCATATTTTGGAATGCCTTCGCATAAGTTCCCCCGCCGATAGCAAGCGGCTCTGTCATATCGCCGGTCTTTTCCTTGTAAACGCTTACCAATTTCCGCACAAGTTCAGATTCTTTTGACACATAGAGCGGATTGGCGCTCTGCCGCAATTCAGGCCTGAGTCCATAGCCCCTTGCCTCCTTTTCAAATCTTGCAAGTGCCTCGCCGCTGTCCGTATGATTCGGATAGCGGTAATCAATAGTAAACGAACATTCATCCTCCGTACAATGAATCACACCGATACATAACGAGGTTGTGCCCGTCTCTTCATCCGTATAGCGGATTCCAAGCCCTTCCCCTTCTGTGTCTGTACCGATTTTATCCATTATAAAATCAACCACCTTCTGCAAGTCGCCGCCAAGCTTCACCTTCTGTTCCCTCAATGCCGCGAACAGTTGAATTCCTGCATTCACACCAAGCTCAGGCGTACTTCCATGAGCGCTTGTACCTTTTGACACAATTATAGTATTGCCGCCCTCTTTCGTAACCTTAATACCGTCGGATTCGGCAAATGCAAAGTCTCCTTCTACCACCATCGTACACACCGGCATCACCACATTGGCGGCTGTTCCTCCTGTTATAGAAAGCACTTTCACCTCCGGTTTTTTATCCAGCTTTTTCACGATTCTGCCGGAAATAGCTCCCTTTTCAAAGAAAATCACAGGAAATTCTGCATCCGGCGTAAAACCGATTGCCGGCATTTCCTCCCCTGAATTCACATAATGTTTCACACAGGCAGAACCATTCTCCTCGTCAGTCCCAACCATGATACGGATTCTTCTGTCAATCGAAAGTCCCAAATCGCGGATTGCCTTCAAGCCATAAACAGCGCCTATTATCGGTCCCTTATCATCAAGAACGCCTCTTCCATACATTTTTCCATCATGAATTTCACAGCCCAGCGGGTCATAGTTCCATCCCTCTCCAAGAGGCACAATATCAACATGACCAAGGACAGCCGCCATTTCATCGCCGTCTCCATATTCTATCCATCCGACTTTGTTGTCTAAATTTACTGTCTTGAATCCCAACCGTGCGCCTAGCTCCAGCACATTATCAAGCGCCGCCTTTGGTCCCGCACCGAAAGGCGCGTTTTCCTCCGGTTCGCCTTTTACACTTTCAATTGCCACATTCTCTTTGACAGCTGCAAATATTTCATCTTTCATTTCCAGCATCTTTTGGTCTAATTTGTCATATTTCATATTATTGCTTCCTCTCTCCTCTACAATTATTATACAAATACTGCTTGTATCAGGAACATATAAAGTACTGTTCCCACACCGATACTAAGCAGATTGTTTCTCTTCCACACATGCAGACCTACCACTGCCCCAACTGAAATCAGCTCCGGTATCCCGTACGGTCTGCTCATTACCGGTGTATTCTTCAGACAATACACCACAAGCATCCCAATTACCGCGGGAGTAAGCACCTTTCCCAAATACTGCACTGCCTCCGGTATCTCTTTCCCCTTTGGAAAGACAAAAAACGGAACTACGCGGGTTGCAAAAGTAGTAACTGCCACGACAATTATAATAAGGAACGAAGTTCCCGCACTTACCGGCATTCTCCCACCTCCGCATCCATTCTTTTCTTTCCTGCAAAAAGTACTGCAATAATTATCAGCATGGAGGGCAGGACAAACTTATCCGCTCCAAATATCTGAAGCGCAAGAAAACTTACAGCAACGCCGATCACGGCAGGCGTTCTGTTTTTCTTCTGAAACCAATGCTCCACAAAAATCACAATAAAGAGCGCCGTCATGGCAAAATCAATTCCCTCCGAATTAAATGGAAGCAGCGCCCCAGCCGCCCCTCCGATTGCAGAACCGATAATCCAATAGCTCTGATCTAAAAGCGAAATGGCAAAAAGAAACTTCTCCTCATCTACGCCGTCAGGTATATTCGTTGTACAAAGAAGCGAATACGTCTCGTCCGTCAATCCAAAAATCATATACCAGCGTTTCCTGCCTAATTTATTAAATTTCTCCAATAAGGAAATACCATAGAATACATGGCGGATATTGACCATAAGCGTCAAAAACATTACTTGTATAAAAGAAAACCCCGGTACGAAAAAATTCACTGCCAAATATTGCCCTGAACCCGCGTAAACCAAGGTACTCATTAGAATTGCCCACAAGACAGAATACCCTTTTTCAGCAAACATGACTCCAAATGCAATCCCGATAAACAGATAGCCTGTCAATACCGGTATTGTATATGGGAATGCTTCTCTAAATGCTGTCCTGTATCCTTTCATCGTGCGTCCTCTATCTCTAAATGTCTGTACCAGACTCTACTTCATAAACTATTGTGTCTGAAATAACTTTCGGTGCTTTATCTTTGGTTAAAAAAAACGGAACTGCCAGCATAACAAGTATGATGTTCAGAATGAGCAGGACGATAATACGCCTGCGCCTTCTGGAACCTCTTCTGCGGCAATGTCCCGACTGTTTTAACCCGGTCATAGACTGCCTCCTGAAATTACACATCTAGGCGGATTCGAACCGCCGCTCATGCCTCCGGAGGGCATTGCTCTATCCCCTGAGCTATAGATGTATACTGCGCATATTTCAAACGCTCTGTTATCGTAACACATTTTTATTAAAAAGTAAAGTTTTTATACCCGACAGATTTATTTATTTTCTG
>CANAZK010000053.1 GCA_947366105.1 uncultured Lachnospiraceae bacterium
ATTAACGGCTCAAACATGAATGAATTAATATGTATGCTTTCCGGCACCTTTCTCTCTCGAATATTCAAACGATAAATAAGGTGCTTCATCTTTCAGCAAAAAATTGGCTTTGTTATTGATTTTCACTTCAAAAGGAACCCTAAATCTTCTATATCTAAATGTTCCTGACGACGTCTCTTTTTCCACTTCTCCATTTCGGCTTTTTTAGGCATTGACTTTCCCCCAATCTATAATTCTTCTGAGATATGGATCAGCGCCATACTTACCTACAAGATACTGTTTGTCAAATTTGGCATCTTTACGAACTGACTCGCCTTTCTCATTCTTAAATTCTACAAGAGAATACAATTTAGAATTCTGCGCATTACCTTTCGCAACAAACCAAATTTCATCTCTACGGAACACTTCACTGTTCATTGTGGACAAATCATGTGATGTGAATATCAACTGCGCTTTCTTCTTATTGATGTTCATATCATTAAACATCATGATGATATGACGCAATAATACCGGGTGTATCTTCGCATCCAATTCATCAATTACCAATGAAGTACCTATCAATAAGCTCTCAGCAATAAACGGCATCAGCCCGAACAGTTTTTTTGTTCCACTAGATTCTTCCAATAAATTCAGCTCTGCTTCATAGCCCTCTACCATATGTTTTGTATATACATCAATTCTGTCATTTTCATCTTCTACTACCCGGAAATCAACAATATCCAAATTCATTTCCTGAATCATATCCAGCATCAGTTGCTTCACATCCTCTGAATTTGACACAGCCATATGAAGTTCTTCGATTGGATTGCCATAATTCAAAAAGTCAATTCCGTATTCAAACCATTCCAACACATCTTTCACTACTTCATTCTTTTTATAAGTAATTCCAAGATATGATAATAATGGTAGTGTTTCAGATATTTCATCACTTATTTTCAATTTTGAAAATACGCCTTTTAAAACAATTTCTTCATCACGCTCAAAAAGAGCCGATCTTCTACCTGTGTCTAATTTCACACGGTCAAGGCTTTCGTAGACAACTACATCTCTTCTTACATACAGCCTATATCTATATTCCGCTAATTCTGTTCGGAAAAAGATTTCAAATTCTGTCGATTCATTTTTTTCTTCTTGCGCGAAAGCAAATGGCTCAATTATCAATTTTTTTTGTAAAAGAGGACGTTCCGTATTATCGCCTATTGCATAAAGTGGACGAAGCACCTTTATTGCTAATGTATACATTGCTTCTAATACATTCGACTTTCCTCCTCCATTTGGTCCATAGATTGCTGATACCGGAAGATATAATTCTCCGTCATTATCTTTGATCACTCTGTCCTCATGCTCGGAAATTGCGGCAGCCTGCATATCGAATGTTATCTCGTCCCGTATACTTTTAAAATTTTTAACTGTAAATTGACACAACATATCATTTTCCTCCAGCTTCCAATTCTATTAACTCTTTTTATCTCTTCACTATCTATTATATTCATTTTTCGCAATCATTTTTGAGGGTTTTTCTCATATAATACGTTATGATTTGAATTCTTAATTAAAAATCAAAATACTGCAAAAAGTGTCTTCGACACTTCAACTCCCTGCCCCTCAATCTCGAGGGAATAGGAGTTTCTTTTTTCCTTATTTTCCCTCATAATAATCTTATGAATGTTTTACAAAGGATTTTGAAAGACCATTTTGAGGAAATGATTTATATTCAACATCCTCGCGACTCTGTCATCGAAAATATAGAAAAATGGTTCATTGTGGTGATCCTTCTTTTGGTGGTGCCATGTATACCTATCCTTCCTGCGGAAATTTCAAATACGTTCCTTTCCGTTGTCATTCCCGGTTATGCTCTACCTGCGGTAACATGTATTCCATTGATAGGACTACCTCTATATTACGAGAGATTTTGCTTATCCAAAATTCACTGTTGTTGCTTTTCTCAAGACGTGGTTTAACACTTCCCAGTCTTTGCCATGAAAAAGCTCCCCGTCACAGAAAATTGCAATCTTATATATAGTCAAAACAATATCCGGCTTACCTAGCAGATCCTTGTAGTTTTTTCTATACCAATACCCTTTCGCCCACAAAGCCTTCCGGAGCAACACCTCAATCTTAGTATCATTAGACTTGATATGCTGCATATTCTTACGGCGTTATTCCGGCGTTAATACATCAGGCATCCAATCACCTACTCAATTCCATAGAAACTCAACAATATTTCCACGGTAAGTTTTACACCGCTCTTCATCTGAGTAAGTCCTGCAGCCTCAAGCTCATCTTTTCTCTGATTCCACAATTGACGCAAAGTATGTTCAATATCCGCACCATAATGAATCATATTATGACAATTGCTACATAAAGAAATTATATTTGCCTCTACATCCAGCGAATATTCAAATTGACTGTCATACTGTAAAGGGATAAGATGATGTGGCTCTGTATATGGGAGTTTGTTTTTCTTCCTTAAAAATGTCTTATGATCTCCTACTTCACATTTGAACCCTGCGCGACTAAGTGCATTCTCTGCCTTCTGCTTATTTCTTGCTGGAACCATTCGCCCTTTACTTTCTTTTTCAGGAGCTTTTTCCTCTGGAACCGGTGTATATTCAGGCAAACTCTTTGGAATATCACTATCAGCTAATCCAGCTATAAGGTTAGCATCAGCCTCTTCATTTGCTTCTATATCTTCAACATCCATATCAATACTTACACGCCAGGTTTCGGTCTTTCTAAGAACAAACGGAACAACAGATGCATCAAGCTCAAAATATTTTTTATTTTCACTTATTGCCATGTCATTAAAATAAAGCTCATAATCGTCTGTATTTTGCAAAATTCTCAAAGTACCGACAATTCCCAAATAATGCACTGCCATCTCAAATTCATTTGCAGACAACCGCCTCACAGTACCATCCGTTATATTCTTCGTAAGCACTTCTATAAGCTGTTCAAAATTCAGAATATCCACCGTTGTCCTTGATTTCCCCGCAAAAAACACTGAGCTGAGGCGTCGTGCATACTCTATAAAATAATCTTTTCTTTCCTCAGCATCTATTCTATCAAGTATCAATATGTCGCCTGGCTGAAGACTATGCTTACTGGCATACCGTCCGATAGGTGTTATCCTATCGTTGGGTGTTGTACCATTAGATGTATAATCTTGATAATGTATATTGAAAACTTCTTTATCTGATCTATCAGTAAATGCCTGATCTATCCCTAGAGTCCCAAAGAACTCTCTTAACGCCTTTTGATCAGCTTTCGTAACAACTAATCCTCCATGAGATCCAGATTGTGCCAAATCAGTTTTATTTAGAATTTTGATATTGTTACTCTCATTAACATTCCTCCTTTAAAGATACTGACTAATCATATCCGCCAGTTTAGCTATTTCATCCATATCTGCCCTAACCCCAATTTTCATCAAATGTTTCACATCAAGTAATATGCCCTGAACATGTTCATACGATTTATCATTTTTCTTCCAATTACCACTGGCATCACCAGCTCTCTGAGCATATCCTGAACTACCATATTTCATACTATCGAATGGCATTAGAAAGGCATTATATACCTTGTATTTATCTCCATGTATTTTCTTAAATTTGTCCTGCTCAGCAATGTATTCACCATACGTTATTTGTTTGTTTATATCTGTCGACTTAGGCAAAAATGCAGGATTACGATACTGGCCATATTTATAGTATTTAGCATCCAATACATAGATATCCCCATCATATATCATTATAGAATCCGGACGCAGGCTAGCATTATCAACGCTTTCCACAACGTCAAATTCAACCCCTACAATATTCCAAGTTGTCTTGGGATAATAATTTTCTTTACCTTTTATTCCAAATACTCTGTCTATAAGATTTTCCCACACATATTCAAATCTATATGTGCCGTACTTATAATCGTGAGCTGCATTCTTTTCGCCACAATATTCAATAATGGCCAGCATACTTCTAAACAGAATCTTGTTTTTATCATTGTAAGTATGAAGCATTTTCTCTCTGACCACGCTTCTGAACATTTTTTTATTAAATTTAATTCGCGGCTCTTTCGGCAAAGATGCTGTAAACAACCATCCAATTCTTGCAAAGGCATCATAGACGCAATACTCATGGATTAATGTTGTAAGCTCGTTTTCACTGACTGTATTTTTTTTAGTTACAAAGTCAAGATAGAATACATCTGTATCTTGCACATACGGCCTTTGGGTCTTTATAGTTCTATTCCAGTCAATCTTTCCTTTTTTTGAAACATGATACTGAACTTCATTCTCTTTGAAATAACCTCGAGCATAAAAATCATATATAATATTCAGATATGCCTGAAATGGAAACGAGGCACAGTCATATTCAAAAGAATTATCCACCATCTCTGAATCTCTTCGTCCAGTAGTAGATGCAATGGTGCTCATTAATAGCAATATATCTTTCCGGAGCTCCTTGTCATTTTCAGCCAAACGAAAACCAAGTGGGAAATGAACAGAAAATGAATTATTTTCACACTGAATACCTACAAATGTATCAGCTTCTATATTCGTGTTTATTTTACACTTATCCCGAATAGAGAATTCTGCCATATGCAACACCTACTTTACTCTTCAGATCTTTTTGCCATCATAGTATCAAACATTTTCTTATAAACTTCCATTCTTAAAACAGCCTGAAGCTTATCAGATTCGCTTTGCTCATAAGTCTCTATAACCATCTCAAGCGACTTAAACTTTTCATCAAATACAGCCTCTTTATCCATTTTAAATGCGTCATCCCAAAGATATTTGAGGACTTTTTCAGGAAATTTTTTTGCACTTAGTTCGTTAAGTCTTACAAAATATGCCCCCAGTCTCTTATCTTCAGAACTTGCTAAATCAACACTCACATCAACAACCATATCATTAATGACAGATGCAAAAGCTCCCCATTCTATTGCTGAACCTTCAATCTTACTGAACGAATGCCCTGCTTTCATTACATCATTTCTAATGTGCTGCATATTCCACCTTCTTTGGAATGCGGTATCAAGGGTAAAGACATTCTGGTCAGCAGTATTCATAGTGGCAAGTATCCACATATTAGACGGAATCCTGATTTCCCTATCTTCATCCCCAAACACTTCAGCAGCAACTTCAAAATTTGTTATTCCATATTCGCTTTCACCATACTCACTTTCTTTGTATTTATGAGCACCAGCTTCTTTTCTATCGAGAAGCTGGAATATTTCACCAAATATTGCCGGGGCATTTCCTCTGTTTATTTCCTCAACCACAAGGTAGAATTTCTTGCTTGGATTATCCCATGCTTTCTTCAACAATTTAGTAAATGGTCCCGGAGTAAAAACATATTTCAGTCGTCCTTCCACCACTTTAGGCAGTATTTGTCCAACAAAATCAGAATATGTATAATCAGGATGAAAAACTACTCTCTCCATCCTATTGGAATCATCACAGTAATCCTGCTTTATTGTATGACTCTTTCCAACACCTGGGACACCATACAACAAGACATTTTCACCACCAGTAATTCTCTGTTCAAGGTCTGAACTTTCCCTTTTATCCTCTTCACTAATTTTTAAATTTACCATTCGCTTTAGGATCACATTAAAAGTCGATTCATCTACTTGAACAAGATCCGTTTCCTCTGGTTTTGCAGCCAGTTGAATTCCTGCAAGCGATGTTCCGTCAGCAACTTCAATTATCTTTTTGAATCTTTTATTGCTGGTCACTTCAAGCATTATATTTACTGATCCAACCGGATTTCTTTTATAAACAAGAAACTGATCCCCTTCGCTTAAAACATCCATATCAGACACAGCGTTACCAGACTTAGTATATTTAAAGAGTATTTCTTTTGATGTATCTAGCATAGAAAATGCATTCACAAAAGAATCCACGCTAAGGATATAATGTCCCTTCATCTTTATTCCTCCGTTTCAAAAATGTATTTCTTCCAGCCATAGAAGCTACTGATTTTTATTTTTTTCTCCTCTAAAAATATCAAACCGATATCTTTCCCAAAATATGACTTCAACAGACTTTTCCCATTTATTGATATGTCGTAAAAGTCGGTTGTATCCGGAGAATCATTTCTTTTTTTTGCAGAGCATATAAAATCTATTGAGAATTCATCTTCCGACTGTTCACTCCATGATTTTGCCATATTTAATCGCTTTGGAGTAAGAATCTCAAATCCAAATTTTGCTTTTTGAAACACAAGAATTTCCAAATGTTTAACAACTCTTACTTTGTATTCGGATTTTTCGTTATCGCTTCGCCTTTCAAATACAATTTCGTCTCCAGCCGATAAGTCTTTGGATCTATAATACTGCCCTAACCCGACAATTCTCTTTTCCCTTCCAATTGTATTTCTTGCCACAACAGCTTCCATATTATCGGCATCACGAAACTCTATAGGTTCATTCGCCTTTGTGAATATATCAGTTATATCTAATTCATTGGGTATAAGAACATAAGTATCGTGTGTTCCACCTTTCCCCAATTCAGTATTATTTAACTGTTTCACAAGTTGAACTATTTTCACACAATCACCTCATTACTCTAAATACTTTTTAATAACTTCAGCAATTCCACGTGCCATCATTGGCGGCACCGCATTACCAACTTGCATATAAGTCTTCAAATAAGCACCCCAGAACAAATAATCGTCAGGAAACGATTGTACCCTTGCTGCTTCTCTCGGAGTTAACGCTCTTATCTGAGACGGATGAATATGTGAATGACAATCCATCCTCAAATGAGCTGTAATCGTTCTGCATGGTCTATCTGCATGCAATTTATAGTATTTGTCTTTAAAACAATGATTCCTATGTGCATAAGGCATGATATCTGCTATTTTTTCATCCGTCGCATCATCACCAGGATTTAATCGTCTATAAATCTCGTAATTCACATCACTAACGTATCTTGCCTTGTGATTAAACGTATAAGGAATATCCCTACCCATGTTAAGAAGGCTGAGATAATCATTGTTTTTATAAAGATTAACATCTATCTTCTTGCCCATCGTGTCACTGTCAACCTCATTCATATTTTTTATTCTTGGAGCGTCCAAAGGCTTTATCTCATCCAATGCATCCTGAAGAATAAAATTCTTATGATTCTTGCAATTTGTTGCTATCTGCTCAAAGATCATTTCTGGTATAACATGCCTATTTTCAATAATATCAGTTCTGATTGCTATATAAATCAGCCTATCTCTACTTTGCGCAACCGAAAATTTCTCCGAATTGATAATCTGATACTTTACCTTGTAAGAGTACTCCTTCCCATTGCGTACAATTCTAAGGCTCTCATAATCCTCAACAACCTGATCTGCTACTTTAAGCATTCCCTTAACATTTTCCATAACGACAAACTTAGGAGCTATCTTTTCTACAGCCTGAACAAAATACTTATATAATTTATTCCTCGGATCATCGATTACCCTCTGCCTATTTGCTTCACTGAATCCCTGACAAGGAGGACCACCTACAACAATATCTATATCCTCATCAATATAATCCTCTATGTGGTCAACAATTTGCTTAATATCTCTCTGAATCAGCTTCTCCGCAGGGAGTTCTGGATGATTATACTTATACGTTTGGATACAAACATCTTCTATATCATTGGCAAGTTTTACGTTAAATCCAGACTGCAAAAAGCCAAGACTCAACCCTCCAGCCCCACAGAAAAAATCAACCAACGTAAGATTATGCTTTTCAGCTGCCACTTTCTGTATTTCTTTCCGTTTAGCATTAGATAGTTTATCAAGCAGACCACCCATTTCTTTTTCATACAAAACAGCCAAATTTACAGCCTTAATAAAATCTGTAAATTTATCTGAAAGCATCTTTTTTAGGCTGGCTATTTCACTTTCGTCCGAAATAACTCCAATTCGTACCAATTCATCAACATTATACTTTTTATCATCTGTGCAAAAATCAATTCCATTCTTTTCACAAAAGACCTCAACCAAACGTATATATACAATAATCTGCTCAACAAAGAAATTCTGAGCCGTCTTATCTGTCAACTGGGAAATCGGTGTAAATATCATTTCTTATTATCCCTTTCATTCAAGCTTTCAAGTTTTTTTCGCATGCCACTTGCAATAGCTTCTGCCAGCAATGGTGGCACTGCATTTCCAATCTGTTTGAACTGTTCAGTTCTAGGACCTTCAAAAACAAAGTCATCCGGAAAAGATTGAATTCTTGCTGCCTCCCTTACTGTAAAGGTTCTTCCCTGAGTATAATCCGGATGTATAAACTGGTTACCATCTTTATACAAATGAGCTATTATTGTTTTCGATGGCAAATTCCACCACTGTACAGTGTAACTATTACCAAAAACTCTTGCTTTTTTGTGCCTTAAATCCTCTCTTTTTTCAAGCATTTCCTGAAATGTCCAATGATTTTGAGCCATTGCTGTGTATCTTGCAATGTCCATATCATTATGATTCCTAGCAACATGATCCATGAGCTCCTCAAGCTTTTCCGAACCAATCCTCTTTAAGAACTCATTACTCAAGGAATACTTAAAAGGGATTTTTGATTTTCCTTGACCAGGTCTGAGCGCAGGCAATTCTCCAATTGCATCTTTTACAGTAACGTACTGCTTTAGTCCAATTCTTTCCTTTTCAGGCATCTCAGGATCATAATGGGTCATAGATATAGCGGCATACATTTCCTCTAGCTCAGTGTCTATATCCTTACGCACACCAATGATAATAACCCTCTTTCTAATCTGAGGAACACCATAATTTGCCGAATTCAACACATTCATCTTGGGATTAAATTTTACTTTATAATTCTCCCCAAGTGCAGCAATTATTCTATTAACAATGTGTTCCCCATTAATCTTAGCAGTTAGCATTCCAGTCACGTTTTCAAACACAAAAAACTTAGGCTTGTAGTGATTCAGAACCTTTACATAACTCTCAAATAAATAGTTTCTCGGATCATCCTGCATCGCTTTATCATCTTTGGCTCTTCCAAGACTGGAATACGCCTGACACGGAGGACCACCTATTATCACATCTACTTCCTGACCTTTTACAGCCTTTTCAATACAATCAAGTACATCTTCTCTCGTAATATCAAGCTCCAAAACAGCCTCATCGGCATCTTCGTAACCATAATATTTCATTCTTGTCCTAAGTGTTTCACATGCGGTTGGATTGATCTCAACATGGGCCAATGCATTATATCCCTGCTTGTAAAACCCTTCACTCAAGCCGCCACAACCAGCGAACAAATCTATAAAATTATATTTTTTAACTCCAGACATCTTACCGATCTCCTTCTTCTTCAATTTCCATTATGTCGCTTGTATCGCAATCAAGTGCTTCACAAATCCGTATCAAAATGGAAGTATTTATATTTTCATTTTTCCCCAACTTCGCCATCGACGCAGAACTTATACCTGCTAATTCACATAAATCTTTTTTCTTTAAATCTCTATCTATTAATAATTTCCAAAGTTTCTTGTATGAAATGTGCATCCCTTGCCTCCATATCTCAAATTCATACTACGCTTTTCCACTTTGTATTATATATCTACGCACCAAATTATTCAAGCAAAAACTTTGCGTTCGCAAAGATATTATTTCTCGGTAAGTAGATAATATTTTTCGGTAAACGATTTTATTGTTTTATAACCATACTTCTCTACTATCAATAATAGCAGGTATTCTGTCCCAAATAGCGGACTCTACCAGCACTCTCGCGATTACACTGTCGTGATCTCTCAGTGTTGCAATCAACTCCAAATTTTCTATTTCCTTCCACCCATCTGCCACTTATCATGGCTCTTAATCCCTCTTACAGCTTGTCTAAGAGTATTCGCCCTGCCATGCTGGTGATAGGGAAGCTTTATGCTTATGAAAAATAATCACTGTACCCTCTCCTAGATACTCAGGGTTATGAAGGTACCACTACTGCCATCTGCTTGGAGTTCATCCCTTCAAAATATTTATCGCAGATAGTCTTTGGCAACTTTTCGCAGCAATAAAAACAGTTGTCCTGAGAGCCTGGTACCCCCGCTGTCTTTATGTGTGTAGGTTATTCAATTAAGATCGGCGCCGTCCCTAATCCCAACCGCCAGTAAAATTGGTCAAAAAATAGGACTAAGTCTGAAAAGCCGTCGCTTTAAGCGGTTTCTTGACTTAGTCCTATTTTTTCATAATCCTCAACTATAATCAAATCATAATCTGTAACGGACATCGCCTGTTCAATTTCATTATAGAGAATACGTTTTACAAGACTTTGAACAATTGCAACATGTATTTTCGTTTCCCGGTCAATTTCTTTTTCATTCAAACCTTTGATATTATAAATAGAATCCAACGTCATTAATTCTTCTATTCTAACATCTTTAAATACATCTGTTGCCATAGAAAGTAAAACCATCTGTTTTCCATTGAGCACTGCCAGCTCTGCCGCTTCAATAGCCCTAACCCGGAAGGGCTCCACAAGGTTCTTGATGTTTTCGCCAAACGATACAGTCCTGTTCCGGAATCTCTTGGGCTTGGTTATACATGGACGGTCCCGCAGATTGAATGTGCGACTGACATTATGTTCCGCAAACCGGAATATCTCGGGATGCAGGGGAAAATATCCGTGAGCATCTTCCTGGAATCACTCCGTCTGCAATGACAAGGATCTTTAAACAGCTGAAAATTCATAGCCTGATTGAGAAGATTCTAGGTTCCTATAGATATCTGGTTACTGCTCCAGGCAAGGAAATCATAGCTGCCGGTTTAACCATAAAAACGTGATTCAAATTAAATCTTTATTCAATCATTATGTCAATTGCTTACAATTAATTTTATCCGATTGTTCACAATAATACAAGCAAACAAATATGAATTTTCTGCTTTTCTATGTAATACTATCTAGTAAAATCATCATCTTTATATTTTCTTTTGGTTCTTGGTTTGCTGCATCCTGAATTGCTTTTTCAACTTTCTCTACATTGGACTCTATCAATATCTTTAGTAGGTGATCGGCGGTGACTGCCGCTGTATTAGGATTATGAAATCTGTAATTCAATTTTCGTTCCTTCATAGCGGAGCTTCCATCTCCTTCCTGCCCTTTAACCTTTGTCCATTACTATGAGAAAATAATTTAAAATAGTCCTACAATTTTTCTTTTCAACATAAAATATGCTCCCTCCTAAGCAACAAGTTTTTCTGTTTCACTTGTCTGCCTAAAAGGAAGCATATCTTCAAGTATAAATTCCTACTCTTTAATAGTTTTTTTTGCTTTTAAGAAAATACAATATACAAACAACATAACTACACACATTATCAATGATCCTACATAAGGAAGTCTAATATTTTCAATTGCTAACGCCGTTCCGATTCCAGTAAATAGAACCGGTGAAATGAATTGTCCAAAGCTTCTCATAAACATCATAACAGTACCCACACATAACGATTCTTCTTTCTTACAAGAAACCCCTGCCTCTGCATTTAATGTTGCAGCCGCTAATGCAAGGGCAGTTCCAAAGAAGATTAATCCAAGAATGGAACATAACAAACTTCCTTTAATAATCAGACCTAATAGACCGATTGAGCCAAAAATCCAAATTAACAGCATAGTATTTTTTTTAAACTTTTTCTTGAACCATTCTGCATATTGTCCTGTAACCAAAGATGCAATAGTCATAATCGGCATAATCATTCCCACATTAGCTTCAGATACTAATCCTTCATTAATCACAATTCCTGAGAAATTATTAAGAATTGCAAAGTAACTTACGAAAATCACAAATATACCAATGGCATAAGTACTAACCTTTTTAATAACAGAAACACTAACCTGATTTCCGCCGGCAGACAGTGTCACCGGTGGAATATACTTCCAGCAGAGTACAATACAAGGAATACCAAATAAGTATACTAAAAACACCATTCTCCAAGAAATACTTGCTAAATATCCTGCTATCATCATACAAATAATTGAAGCAATACTAGACCATATAACTACTTTTCCATTTAACTTTTGTTGTTCATCTACCTCATAAAAATACGGAAGCATACCAATCGATAATGGCATTAAAATGCCATATCCAATACCAATTATCACACGAGTAATAATCATTGTAATGATTGAATTACAGATTCCTCCTAAAAGTCCTCCTGCCGTATATAAACCAAGTCCCATGAGGCACAGCCCTCTCATAGAAATACGCCTTGACATGGCCGAAAAAACAAATGATACGGCAATAACCATCAAAGACGGAAGTGAAACAATCATTTGTATCAACAAATCGGGCGCATCTGCAAAATTGCTTCGAATAGTTTCCAATGCCGGCGATATTCCAGTTCCAACAAATGCATTAGCCATTGATAAACTTAAAATAGCAAACAATTGTAATTTTTTATTTTTTTCCATGAATTCTTTCATCCTCCATTAGGTGATAAATAGAATTTATAAAAACAGCCAACGCCGGAACAAAAGCATCTTCATCAATTTTAAATTTAGGGTTGTGAAGACTATAAATACAGTCTTTTTCCTCATTTTTTATTCCAATAAAGAAAAAAGCCGCTTTCAACTTTTTGGTATACCATGCAAAATCTTCTGAACCCATTTCAGGATCTTCTTTCTTAATTACATTTTCTCCACCTAATAATTCTTGAGCGGAATGAAAAACAATATCAATCACATCATCATCATTCCTAAAATACGGATAGTTAAAACTATCTACGTATTCTGCAGTTACCCCATTCATAGATGCCATATTTTCTACAATTTCACCAATTCTTTTCGCAATATATGAACGATGTTCATCGTCATATGCTCTAAATGTTCCGCCAAATGTACATTCAGCCGGAAGAACATTTTTTACCGAAAGAGAACCTGCATTAATTGAGCAAACAGAAATAACCGCACTTTTTAATGGTGGAAGTTCTCTTGAGCGAATGTTCTGCAAAGCATTTATAATCTCCATCGCCGTTATAATAACATCGTTTCCCTTATGAGGGGATGCAGCATGGGTCCCCGTTCCTTTCAGGCGTACCTCAAAGAAATCTCCACTAGCAAATGCATCTCCATATTTGCACCCAATCTGACCAGCTTTATATAATGGCTGGGAATGGGCGCCTATCATAGCATCAACATCATCTAAAACCCCTGATTCCATGATTAATTTAGCGCCGCCTGGTACCGGACCTTCCTCGGCTGGTTGGAATACAAGTTTAATTTTTCCCCCAGGCAATTCCTCTTTGTTTTCTGACAAATACTTTGCCACCCCCAAAAGAATTGCAGTATGTGCATCATGTCCACATGCATGGCAGGCATTTTCAACTTCTGAAGAAAAAGGCACTCCACTTTCTTCTTTCATTCTTAATGCATCCATATCAGCGCGAATTGCAATTACTTTTCCAGGTTTTCCTGTATCTAACACACCTAATACTGCTGATTTTGCAAAACCAGTCTGTACCTCATATCCTAATTCTCGAAGAACATCCGTAACCAATTTTTGTGTTCTAGGTAGGTCAAAACCTATTTCCGGATATCTATGAATAATGTGCCTCCAGTTTTTTATATCATTTTCATACTTTTTAGAATTCAATAAAATGTGTTTTGCTCGGTCCATATTAATCCCTCTTTTACACATTAAGCAAGCGCTTTTTTCAAACATTCCATTGCCTGCTCTAATCTTCTTCTTTGTGTTCCAATATTGATACGAATAAATCCATTACCCTCTTCACCATAATGCGCTCCATCATTCGGCGCTATACCTGATTCAACAACCTTTTTCATCAAATCCTCTGCAGATAATCCACATTCTGTGCAATCAACCCACATCAAATATGTTCCATCCGGTACATATGTACGTGCTTTTGGAATATTTTTTTCTACATATTCTGTTACATATTCTGCATTTGCTTTTAAATAATCACAAAGTTCTTCTACATATTGTTCTCCATATTGATAAGCAACTTCAAAGGTTTTAAAGCCAAACAAATTAACTCCGACATGAAATGCCGTTACTATTTCATTAATTTTTGCAAGAATTTCTACATTTTTAGAAAAAACAACTGAAGTTTTTATTCCAGCCACATTAAATGTTTTTGAAGGCGCAGCGGCACAAATTGTTCGCTGAGCAGCATCTTCAGAAATGTTAATATAAGGAACATATTTATGTCCTTTAAATACAATATCGGAATGAATATCATCAGAAAAGACTAGTACATTATGTTTTTCACAAAGAGCATTCAATTTTTCCAGTTCTTCTTTCTCCCATACTCGTCCTACTGGATTGTGCGGGTTACAAAGAATAAATAATTTTACACCTTCTCCCATTTTACGGTCTAAATCTTCGTAATCCATTTCATATCGACCATTCCTTATAACCATGCTACTTCTTACAATTGTTCTTTTCTGCTGTTCTACAACTTTATAAAACGGATCATATACCGGTGTACACATTAAAATTTTATCACCCTGATTAGTAAGAGCCGCTACAATAAAAGCATTTGCACAAACTATACCCGGCATACTTAATATTTCCTCTTTTTTCAAGTCCATATTATTCCTTTTTTTATTCCATGTAATAAAATTGTCATAGTATTCTTTTGATTGGTATGTATATCCATATGTAGGATGCTCAACTCTTTTTTTCAATTCTTCTACAATTTCCGGAAGTGTTTCAAAATCCATATCTGCAATTCCTAAGGGAATTAAATCTTCTTTCCCAAAATCCTGAGCTAGTCTGTCCCACTTAATTACCTCTGTTCCATGTCTGTCAAATTCTTTGTCAAAATTATACATTTTATTTTTTCTCCTTTTTTTATTTAATAATAATTTCATTTTGATACTTAATTTTTGCGATTCTGCTCTTGTTTTTACTGTATAAATCACTTATGATAGATTTAATATCATCAATAAAGGAGGGAGTTGACAATGAAAGAAATGCTAATTTCAGACATTATCGAAAAACTCACCGCTTATAATCGAAGAATGTATGATTACGGAAAAAATGTACGTCATTATGGCACTGGTCAAGAACTTCGTATTGATCAAATTCATATAATCGACTATATTGGTCGACATCCTAGTTGTCGTCTTGGCTCAATTGCCGCTGATACAGATACAAACCTTCCAACAATTTCTTTACAAGTAAAGCGGTTAATTAAACTTGGACTTATCAACAAACAACGCTCTGAACAAGATCAACGAGAAATAGTATTAAATCTCACTGATGAGGGAAACACAATATTTAATTATCATAATGAAATGGATTATCAATGGAATTCTTCTTTTTCTGAGCTTTTATCCGCTTTTGACCATGAAGAACTATCTTCTATTAATTTATTTTTAAAAACTCTTTTAGAAAATAAACCTACTATTTAAACCCGAGAGAGGCACTGTCTATACTAATAGACAGCACCTCATTTTTATATTTTTTTAAAACAAACTGAGCAAATAGAACACTCCAAGTCCTGCAAATGTTCCAACCATA
>CANAZK010000054.1 GCA_947366105.1 uncultured Lachnospiraceae bacterium
AAATTCATTTATGAAAAGAAAATGAGGAATATTTTATTATTATACCTTGCCTTTAGTTATAAATCAATTCTGCGCAAATGATTTCTTCCGCCTGCGCCGCCTCCTTTTCCACCTGGGCCCGGTCTGCCGCAACAGGCTCGGGAGCCTCCGGGAGTTTTTCACTGCCGGGGCCTGTGTTCAGTTTTTCATCAGCCATTCACTAACCTCCTTTTTGTGAAAGTTGCATAAATTTAGGAGCTAAATTTCTGTAATTATTTTTTGCCTCCTTTCCGCCTATCCACGCAAAAAAGCCGCCCGTTTTTTCATGCCGGACGGCTTTTAGCGTAATGTGATAGATCAAATATTATTTTTTGTGGTTGGTAGGCTTTGAAAAGCCTTGTATTTACAGTGTTCTTATTAAGAAACAATCATAGGAAAGAGGTACCCTTTCCGTAAAATCGTCCGTTTTCTGTCTGCCGACAGCGGGCGATTTTTGCTTGTTGGGAAGTTTCCCAACCCCACTGCTTTTCCTCTCAATACCTACAACACCACACAGAGCAATTTTGCCGAAGTTTTGAGAGAATTTTTTCAAAAATTTTTTCTTATCTCCTACTACGGAAAAGTTTCTAAAATGCCAAACAAAAGCGAAAGAAAAAAATTGCAAACTGCAAAGATTATAACGCTTTCTAACTTGTTGTTTAGTTACGGATAAGCTATTCGCCCCCCTGTTCATGTTTCCTCTATTTCCAGTACCTTTATTAACGCTTGACACGAAACTTCTTGTGTGGTATATTTATAACATAAAGTGCGAAATACACCACAAAAAAAGGAGGAAAACTACTATGAAAAAAATCAACTATTTAGGATTTTTATCTCTCTTGGCACTAATAGCTATTTTAGGTTGGTGTACCGAGAATACTGGGTTATATGGATTTTTGGGATTTGCATATTACATTCGATATTTTTGGGTAATCCCCGATGAGTTTTTTCGACTTAATGTCCAGAAAGCAGCTACGTTTGCATTTATGTCAGAAATGATTTCTCTTGTTCCTTTTATGTTTGTATGTTCCTATGTTTACGACGGAACTAAAGCTGTCCCTATGTCCTTTGGATTGAGTTTTGCAGTTACAATCTTTGCATTTACTCTTGCACTTATTATTTTGGAATGGAAAGAACGAAGAGGGGCAGATAATGATTAAAAATAGGATAAAAGAATATCGTGTGCGTTTTGACATGAAACAAGAAGAACTTGCTTCTAAAGTCGGAGTTCGTCGCGAAACAATAGGCAATCTCGAAAAAGGAAAATACAATCCCTCATTGGTACTCGCATGGAATATAGCGAAAGTCTTTGGAGTTTCAATCGAAGAAATATTTACAGTTGAGGATTGAGGTGGTGTTATTGAATTTAGATAATTGGATACTATGCCCCATCTGTGGTAATAAAACACGGTTAAAAGTACGAGAAGATACGGTACTTGAACGATTTCCACTATTTTGCCCGAAATGCAAGCATGAAACACTAATCAATGTAAAACACCTAAATATATCAGTTATTAAAGAGCCAGACGCACAGACGCAGAGCCGATAGCACGCTTGAAATATAGCGGCTATCGGCTTTTTCTTTTTAGACGGAGGTTTTATTATGTTACTTGCCATTATACAAGCATTATCAAACTCGTTAAAAAAAGCCTAACCAACACAACGGAAATTTCTGCCCATGAATATGAACTATCAGTACATCATACATACTTTTATAAATCACATTATTCAAACGCCTATGTAGCTCTGTGCTGCATGGGCGTTTGTTGTAGTAGCCCCCTACTGGGAAGAAAGGGGGTGATGAAACAATGAAGTATTCTGAACAATTCATGGAGTGTGTCGAATATTCTTTTGCTGCTTTTTGTAAGATTGTTCTCCGTAATGCGGCAATCAGTGCATACCGCGATTTTGGACGGAAACAGAAGCACGAAGTATCACTTGACTATCTGATGTCCGAAACGTCCTTTGAACCGTTTACAACAGATAATTACTTTGAGCAGTATGACAAGCCAACTGTCTTTGTCGTGAAAGGACAGGAGATTATTGTTGCAAGTGAATGGTTAGCAAATGTTCTTTCCAAACTTCCAGAACAGCGGCGTACTGTCTTGCTGATGTATTTCTTTCTGGGCTATACCGATACAAAAATCGGGAATGAATATGGACGTTCCAGAAGTACAGCGAATTACTGGAAGCACGCAGCATTGAATCAGTTAAGAAAGGAATGGTTAAAGTCAAAAGATGAGGAACAAAAAATTGGTACCCTTTGAAGTCATTGAAAAAGCGATTGCCGGAGAGCTAGAAGCGATTGAACTTGTTTTACAGCATTACAGTCCACGCATTAAGTATCTGTCAAAATACCGGGGACATATCAACGACGATATTCAAGAACGTTTGAAAACACAGCTTATCAAAGCTATCCTGCAATTCCGTTTTGACAGGTAACGAGTAGCAAAGCCAGAGAAAGCCGTCAAGGATAAACTTCGCGCTTCGCGTCCTTGACGGTTTTCCCTGTCCTTGCTATGGGGTAATCAAGAGCGCAATCGGATAGACCGCTTGCGCTCTCAATTCATTGTTGTATGTTTGCATTTAGAGATAAAAATCCCTTGATTTTATGCGGCTTTCAGAGCGCATTTAAGGCAAGTTAAGGGTTTTATACCTTTATCGTCAAAATCGCGTTTCTACTGCGTAACAGGCAGAAAAAAGACGGGTAAAAAGCAATCGCTTCTCACTCGTCTTTTCCTGCACCCTGTATGACAGCTACCCTATTTCAGTTTGTTGATTGATACTGTTTTATGAGTAGCTACCATATAACAGTTTGTTTTTTTGCCAAGAGAAAAATGAACGTTTATTTACTTTGGGCTCTTTGCCTTAGAGTATAGGGCTGAGTCTATTTTTTTTAATTTTAAGTAAATAAACATTCATTTACTTGCTTAACTAAGAATAACCGAAAAAAGTATGATACGACTTGCGACTGCAGGGATGTATCCAATTATATTTACAGGAGGAAAAAAAGCATGAGAAAATTGTTGAAGGGATTATCGATACTGCAAATTGTAATCGGTGTTTTATGCGCTGTTGTCGGTGTCGTCACCTTGATAATGGGAAGCCTTATGGATGGTTTGACAAAGTTTCCTGCGGAACAACAGGCTCTTATTGGGATGAAGGTGTCTGCTGTTTTAGGACTGATTTCGGCTGTGTTCAACTTCGGCTGTGGATGGTGTGGTCTGAAAGGAGCGAAGGGGGAACCTAAAAGCCTGTCAGCAGCAGTGAAGCTGGGGTGGATTGGGCTTATTGCGGCACTGGTGTCCGGAGTGCTGACTTTGTTTGGCGATGCAGATGCAGAGAGAATTTGTACAGTTGCTGCCAGCAGTATAGTTCCGATTTTATTTTTGGTTTCTGCTAAAAATGTGAAAGTTGATTAACGGGGCTTGGAATCCTATGTATGAAGAACGAATTTATGAGTTTTGAGGAGGAGAAAATTATACATTTGACGTATCAAATGCATCGATTAATACAAGGAATATGAGAGTAGGAGATGAGCTTGTCATTTATTTCGACGGAGAACTAAAAGACAAAGATACATCGAAGGTAACGGTGACAAGTGTAGAGGACCTTGGGGATAATGAACATCAGACAGAGAAACTGGCAGTGGGGACACTTGTACATCTGACAGAAAATACGATTACAATAAGACAGAATGACGGTGTGGAACTATCGTTTAATTCGAATAATTGTAAGCACGAATTTAAAAACGGAATCCGCGAAGGCAACTGGATTGTCGTGACTTATATAGGGGAATTGAAAGGAACTGATACAAAGAATGTAACTGTATTAAAAATTACAGATAATGATACCAATGTTGTTAAAGCGGAACAGAAAAAAATGAATATTAAGGCTGTTAACGAAACAGTATATGCAACGGCAGGAGTACATATAAGAGCGTCTTATACGACGGATTCAAAGGTTGTGGGTTCCCTCGCAAAGGGAAAATCTGTAGTGCGTACGGGTGTGTGTGAGAATGGATGCTTCCGTGTTCAGTATGATTCCAAAGATGCATATATTTATGGCGAATATCTAACGAAAAAGAAACCGAAAGAGGGCGCTCCGGCGGCAAAGACAAACGGAAAATCGCCGGCAACTCCGCAGGTGGGGAATGAGCCGCAGCCTATTGTACAAAAGCCGGAGGAAGATAAGAAGCCACAGGAACAAATGCTTGCCGGGTCTGTGCTTGAGGTAAGTATGAATACATTAACGGTTGCGAAAGATGAACAGAAGTATACATTTTACATCGCGGACGCGGAACATGAGTATGCGACTGGAATTCAGATTGGTAATATGGTCACGATTACATATATAGGCAGTTTGGAAGATTTGAATAATATTATTGTTATAAAAGTGCAGGATTCTGATCCGAATGAAGCATCGAAAAACGCCCAGTACGAGGGAGTTATTGTTGACGCTACTATGAATACACTCACGCTTCAGACAGAGGACGCGCAGTCATGACATTTAATAAAGACGGTGCGGTTAATAATCTGGATGATGTTCTGAATGGTCAGAAGGTAAAAATCACAGCGGATATGACAGTATCAGAAGCAGACGAAAATATTTTTCAGGCAAAACAGATTGATCCCGCAGATGCAAAATAACAGTTTTTGTGTTATACTACTTTATAAGAAGATGTAAAATAAAAAAGATAAGGCAGGAGAATATAATGTATCAATTTGATAAAGGGATTGACCGCAGAGGAACCAATAGTGTAAAATGGGATATGCCGATAGTTACATCAGATGTAACACCGATGTCAATTGCCGACATGGACTTTGAAATTGCGCCTGCGATTACAGAAAACCTGAAAATGACAGCGGGACAGGGTGCATTTGGGTATCAGTTTCTTTCCGAAAAATATTATGAGGCAGTGATAAACTGGATGCAGAGAAGGCATGGTCTTGTACTGAAACGGGAGGAAATCTGCTATGTTCCGAATGTAGTGCTTGGAATGTCTTTTGCAGTGCAGACAGTTTCAGAACCGGGGGATGAAATTATCACCATGACACCGGTGTACGGGCGGTTTTTTAAAGTGGTTCATGATACCGACAGGATTCTTGTGGAAAGTCCTATGAAGAATGACGGCGGTTATTATACGATGGATTTGGAGGACTTTGAAAGCCGGATTACATCTAAGACAAGGGCTGTGATTCTCTGCAATCCGCACAATCCATCGGGGCGTGTGTGGAAGAGGGAGGAGCTTAAGGCGTTGGCCGATATCTGTATGAAGCACGGACTGTATATTATTTCGGATGACATTCATTGCGAGCTGGTTTCAGAAGGACATGAGCATATATTTATCTCTTCTTTATCAGATGAAGTGAAAATGAAATGTGTAATATGCACTTCTCCGTCAAAAGCCTTTAATCTAGCGGGCATTCATGTAGCAAACTGTTTTATATTTGATGAAGCCCTGCGGAAAAGGTATATGGAAGTCTCTGAAAAATCAAATGCGGCGGAGAGTAATGCGTTTGCAGAAGCGGCTCTTGTGGGAGCCTATAATGATTCGGAAGACTGGCTTGAGGAACTGAACCGGTATATTAAAGGGAATTTGGATTATTTTGTTGATTGTATAAATGCAGAGATTCCCGCTTTATCTGTATATAAACCGGAAGGAACTTATCTTGTGTGGGTGGATTTCAGAAGAACGGGAATTTTGCCGGAGAACCTTAAGGAGTACCTGCTCAGGGAATGCCGATTGACGGTAAATGAAGGAAACTTTTTTGGAAAACTGGGAGACGGGTATGCAAGGTTTAATTTGGCGTGTCCGAGAACGTATGTGACCATGGCGCTCGAGCAGCTGAAGAAGAAATTTGCAGGCGAAGATTCATGCCGGGAATAATAGAAAAACGGACAGTGGGAGGCAGATATGGACAAAAGAAATCAGGAGCATGAAGATAAGATTTTTGCTCCGGTTATTATTACCATATGGGTAGTCGGGCAGATGCTTGTGACGGCGCTTATTATATTTTTAATGGCGTTTGTGTTTAAACTGCCGGCTATTGTATGTGGAATCGGAGTTGTGATAATACTCGCCCTGGGCGGTGTTATGATAAAAGTATGTTTGGAAAGAATCAAAGAGATAAGGAGCGGAGAAGAAGATGATCTTAGTCAATACTGATTACATTGAAGGAAAGAAATTAGAAATGCTGGGAATGGTAAAAGGAAGCACAATTCAGTCAAAAAATTTTGGAAAGGACATTACCCAGAGCTTCAAAACTTTGGTAGGCGGCGAGCTGAAAGCTTACACAGAGATGATGAATGAAGCTAGAGCGCTTGCAACAAAGCGTATGGTGGCTGAAGCGGAAGAATTCGGGGCGGATGCAGTGGTAAATGTCCGTTATGCATCAGCAGCGGTTATGCAGGGAGCTGCCGAGGTCATGGCATATGGAACAGCCGTAAAATTTGTATAATAGGAAATATTAACAAGCAGTTAATCTATATAAGGTTGGCTGCTTGTTCTATTTATCGGGCATTTATCAATACATGGAAGTTTAGTTAGCGATTATAGAAAACGTCTATAAATAAGCTTTGCTGATTGATATTATCGATTGGACGGAGAATATGAAGAAGTGTAAAATATTTTATGTACAAAGAAATAGAGAATATGTACAAAACAGACAAATTGGAGGAAAGTAAAATGAAAAAGAAACTTGTTAGTGCATTGCTTTGCATTTCAATGGCGGCTGGTCTTTTGGCAGGCTGCGGAAATAATGCAGGGAATGAAGGCAAAGACAGTAAAGGAGGTTCGGAAGAGACTACGCTCACAATGTGGATGCCGCCTTTGGACGATGATACAGAAGCAAATTTCAAGAATCTTTTGGCGGATTTTGAAGAGGAAAACAATGTTAATGTAGAAATTGAATTGATTCCGTGGGAGAGTTATGAGGAAAAATGGTCTACCGGTATCGGCGCGGGCGAAGGTCCGGATATCGGATATATGTATGCGGAAATGTATCCTACATATATTTCATCAGGCGTAGTAAAAGATATGAGTGAATATCTTGAAGACGCTGACTATGAAGAATATAAATACATCGACCGCGGAGAAATGATGGGCGGACAGTATGGTATGCCGATCGTAACAGGCGTTCCGTTCATTATGTATTACAATACGGAAATTTTAGAGTCTCTCGGTGAGACGGCGCCTGAAACATGGGAAGATTTTAAACGTATCTGTGAAAAAGCTACACAGGATACGGACGGCGACGGCAAGATCGATCAGTATGGATATGCAGTGGGTCTTAACAACGGCGGTATGAGCAACCTTTATATCTTAAACGCTTACTTCTACAGCTTATTATGGCAGGCAGGCGGAGATATTTATAACGATGATTTAAAAACAGCACGTTATAATGATGAGGCAGGTGTAGAAGCCCTTGAATTCTTTGAGAGTTTAAAAGCGTATATGCCGGAAAATGTACTTTCACTTCCTGCTGAAGATGCATTCTCCACAATTTTCGGCGCAGGAAAAGCAGCATTTGGCGTTACACGTTCTTCACAGATTCAGGAGACGTTATTTGCCGAGTCTTATCCTGATTTAAAGTGGGATTATGTAACCTCGCTTAAGAATGAAACATACGGTACATTTGGCGCAGCCGATTCCCTTTCAATTATGTCAAGCTGTGAGAATCCGGAACTTGCGGCAAAATTGATCAAATACATCTGCAGCGCTGAGTTCATGACAGAGTATCATAAAATTGCTCCGGGGGCTGCTCTTACAGTATCGGAAGAGTATGTAGGAGATGCTAAAATGGAGCGTATCGTTACAGAAGATGTTGACAAATGGCGTCCGCTTCAGGTCGGTCCTTGCGGAAGTGAAATTCTTGAGAATCTTGCTGCACATATACAGTCTGTAATGGAAGGAAAACAGACAGCACAGGAAGCTCTTGATGAATCAGTGGAATTTGCAGATGAAACTCTTGCTGAATATTGGGAAGAGAATGAATAAGAACGGAGATACATATGAAAAAGAAATCAGGTTTTTTGTCTAAATGTATGCCATATGCATATATTACGCCGATTTCACTGATTCTTATCACTTTTGTATTTTGTTCGCTGATTGTAGCGATTATATTCAGTTTTACAAAGTATAATATCATTGCTCCGGCAGAGTTTAACGGTTTATTTAATTATGAAAAACTTTTAAGAGACAAGAAATTGCATCTTTGTATTCTGAATACATTGAAAATTACAGCTATAGCAGTGCCGCTTCAGATTCTTGTTTCTACCATTCTTGCGACCTTAATCTCAACGAGAAAGGACAAGCTGGTAGGCAAGATTGCCAAAGCGGCACTCTTCATACCGGTACTTTCTTCCAATGCGGTTGTGGGTACGGTATGGAAAGCAATTTTGAACAGCCGTAATCCAATGGTACAAACTTTTTTTGGAATCTTTGGAATTGATCCGTCCATGCTTTTGGGAAGCAGTACGTCAGCGCTTGTGACACTGGCTTTGATCATGGTATGGAAAGGTATGGGTTATTATATGATTATTACGCTGTCGTCGCTTATGTCTATCTCGGACAGCTATTATGAAGCGGCGAAAGTGGATGGCGCGAATAAGTGGAATCTGCTTACGGGAATTACGATTCCGATGCTGAAGCCGACATTGATTTTGAATACATTTCTTTCGGTTGTCAGCTGTATGCAGGCTTTCGATATTGTTTATACCATGACAGGCGGCGGTCCGTCTATGTCTACGACAACGCTGGTCATGTATGCTTATCAGCTTACATTTAAGGGTGCAAAAGCAGGTTATGCAATGACGGTATCCAATGTTTTAATGGCGATTGTGCTTGTTATTGTATTATTCCAGCAGCGTTTTATGAGACGCGAAGCGTCAGAGATATAAGGAGGGAATGAACAGATGAAGAAGATTACATATTATGCCGGGAATATATTCCTGCTGTTTGTGGCTTTATTATGCGTCCTTCCGTTCCTTTATATGATGATTATGTCATTGAAGAGTACGATTAATGCTTATGATTTCAGATTTTCATTTTCGGCGGTGACATTTGAGCATTATGAAAAGATATTATCAAACAGTACATTTATACGTTACTTTCTAAACAGCGTAATCGTTGCGGCAGCAGGTGTTGCGCTTACATTATTTACAAGCTGTACTGCGGGATATGCATTTGCAAAGCTTAAGTTCAAAGGAAATGACCGTATTTTTCTGCTGCTTATTTTGACAATGCTTGTTCCTTCGGAAATCATTCTCGTACCGTTATATCTGATTGTACGCGGATTTGGATGGGCGAATACATTTAAAGCTTTGATTCTGCCCCTTCCGACGGCGTTCGGCGTGTTTATTATGCGTCAGGCAATTCTTTCGGTGCCGAATGAACTGATTGATTCGGCTAAGATAGATGGGGCTTCTGATTTCAGGATTCTGCGCTGCGTTGTGCTGCCGCTTGTGAAATCGGCTATGCTTACATTGGCAATTTTCACATTTATAGGAGCATGGAATAATTTTACATGGCCGCTTATTATTACAACAAAGGATTATATGCGTACATTGCCGCTGGCGCTTACAAGTATGCAGACGCAGTATGATGTGGATGTGGGGCTTACAATGGCATGTTCCGCAGTGGCATTTCTGCCGCCGTTTATTTTCTATCTGTTGTTACAGTCAAAATTTGAAGCCGGCGTTGCTTTAAGCGGTATGAAAGGATAAATAAATATGAAAAAGTATGCAATATATGGAAAGGGTGGAATCGGAAAGTCTACGATTACGAGCGCTTTGTCTGCGGCAGTTGCCAGCATGGGATACAGGGTAATGCAGATTGGCTGCGACCCGAAAGCGGATTCCACTTCAAACTTATTGAATGGACAGGGGCTTACTTCTGTCATGGAGTATATGCGTACACATGATGAAAGCCCTGAACTTGACGATATTATGGTTCAGGGCTTTCAGGGAGTTTATTGTGTGGAAGCCGGCGGCCCCACACCGGGTATCGGATGTGTGGGAAGAGGGATTTTGTATTCTATGATATTTTGGGAGATGTAGTATGCGGTGGATTTGCGGCGCCGATTCGTGACAATTATGCAGACGAAGTAATTATTATCACTTCAGGGGAAAAGATGGCTCTTTTTGCCGCGAAAAATATTGCCGCGGCGGTGAAGAATTTTGAAGACCGTGATTACGCAAAATTAAAAGGAATCATACTAAACCGCAGAAATATTAAAAATGAGCTGGAGTACGTGGAAGCCTTCGCGAAAGAAGAGGGTTTGGAAATCATAGGCGATATTCCGAGGGACGATGCATTCCAGTAATATGAAAATCAATGTCAGACGGTAATCCAAGGAGACATTGAGCTTCCGGTTTCCAAGATTATTATGGACATTGCAAAGAAACTTGTGAAGGAAGCGTAGCATGGAGAGAGTACCGGTTTCTTATTTGGTCGGTGAGGCGGCAAGTTGGAAGCATAAAGGAATCCCGAAGGTTATTTTTATCTGTACAACCTGCATTGACCTGTTTCTTGCGTCTGACTATGAAGCGCTCGGAAGAAAGATAGAGAGGAATTACGGTGTCAGAGTGGGGATTACCCGCATGGAGCCTGTTTTAAACGGCAGGCTGATTAATGACATTATTAAGACTAATTTTGGCGTGTACAGCGTACTGCGGAAAGAAGAAAATCTCCCCATGCTCAACGAGGTAAATATTATCGGAAGAGAGTTTCTGCCGGCTGCAGAAAGCGATTTGCCGGTCATTCTTAAAAATGCAGGGATTGACCGTGTGAATCATATTCTACATTTTAAGACGCTGAAGGAAGCAGACCGTATGTGCCGTGCCAGACTGAACATTGCAGTTGAATATGGTTCTTTGGAAGCGGCAGAATATATGAAAGAAAAATGGGGGATTCCATATGTGTATATTGAAAATGGATTTACTCCGGAGCATATCCATGTAAACTATATGAAAATCGGCGAGGCGTTGGGCATAGAGCTTGACGATGGAGTTTATCTGCAGGCGGTCAAAGAGAAGATTCAGGAAACAGTTGAAGCCTGCGGGGATGACACCTTTGCAATCGGAGAGAGTGTGAATAAGGGTTCTTACCGTGCGGCGGAGGATTTCTGCAAGATGGGCTTTCATGTGGCGGGGGTGTTCAGCAGGACTATTTTCGGGGAAGATTATGAGACGTTGGCGCGCCTTGCGGAGTATAATCCGAAGATGCGCCTTTATATCAGTTCACTGCCGGGGATGATGGAATATATCGAACACCCGGACTGTTTTGATTTTTCTGTGGGATTATCAGGGGTGTTTGGCAGGAAGTGTCCGAATATGAAGAATATTCCATGCGGCGAACGTTATTGCGATTATTATACGTTGGAAAAGGTGTTAAATGGAATTTTGGCGGCAAAGCGGGAAAAAGAAAACATGGATTTCCAAACTGTCAATAAGAATGTGATGGATGAAACCATTGAACAGAAGCTCTCCGACGAAGAACTTCGCAGGCTTGCTGCTGTCAGACTAAAGAAATGGGGGACATACCGCAATGAAAAATCTGTATAAATATATTCCGGGATTTGCGGCAGATTATTCCGGGGCATGCAATGTGCTGTATGAGATGGGCGGTTACCGGCGATGATGACAGGCTGGTGAAGAAGCTGGTTCATGCCGCCAATGCCGCGAATCCTAAATTTATCGCAATCATGGGAACTCCTGCGCCCACCATTATGGGAACGGACTTTGAAGGAATTGCAAAGATTGTAGAGAGAAAGATAGGGATTCCGGCGCTTGGCATTTCTACAAATGGATTCCAGTATTATCAAGAGGGAGTGAGCAGAGTCTACATGAGCCTGATTAAGAAATTTATCTGTAAAGGTACATGTATTTCTCCTGAAACGGCTGAGGTAAATATTTTAGGTACAACCGTGATTGATATGTGGGATGTGGAGTCGGTACAATGCTTGGAACAATTAATTAAGGACTGCGGTGCGGGAAGCGTTGCAGGCTGGGGAACAACGGCTTCGCTGGAGCAGATTGCAGGTGCGGACAAGTCGCGGCTAAATGTAGTTGTATCCATTTCAGGGCTGCAGAAGCATTATGGGGTGCCATATATTGCAGGGTTCCCGATTGGCAGGAGGGAAACGAGAACATTCCAACAGAGTATAGCGGAATGCCTTGGCGAAAAGAAAATGTTTCCGGAGGAAAGTGTATCTCAAAAGAACTGCGGAAAAGAAAAAATACTTATTATCGGCGAGCAGATATTCGCAAACTCTCTCCGTGCATGTTTGGAAAATGAGTATCAGGCAAAAAGAGTAGATATAGTGTCTCATTTCAGTCTTGATAAGGAATTTATGAGAGAGGGAGATTCCCAAATAGCAGATGAGGATGACTTAGTTTCCTTTGTGCGGGAAAACGGGCCTTATGATTTGGTCATTGGCGACCCTGTTTTTCAGGAAATTCTGCAGCATGAGAAAGAGAAGATAGGTGAATTTTTGGAATGGCCCCATATGGCGGTATCCAGCCTTCTATATATGAGTCAGTGCTTTAATTATGTGTCGGAAACGGGAAGCAGATTCCTTGATTATGTATTTAAAATGGATAAGTAGAAATAATAAGTTTTCCTTTGCAAATATACGTTTTCTATGTATAATATAATATTGTTGCGAAAACAAAATACATAAGGAGGCGGCGCTATGGCGAAAAATATGACGGAAGGAAAACCCCTTAAATTAATACTGACCTTTATGGTTCCTGTTTTATGCGGAGGACTTTTTCAAAATTTTTATAATATTGCGGATTCTATGATTGTAGGACGCTTCCTTGGGGTGGATGCGCTTGCTTCCGTAGGAAGCACTACATATGTGAATTTCTTTGTGGTCGGATGGATTCTTGGAATTACAAGTGGTTTTTCTATTTTGATCGCACAGGCTTTTGGAGCCGGAGATAAGAAGCGGCTTAAGCATTTCATGGCAATGTCCGTGTATGTCTGCATATTTTTTGCCGTTGTGATGACAATCGGACTCATTCTTGTAAATGAATGGATTCTGAGGGCAATTAATATTCCTGTGAATATATTCGACATGACAAGCGGGTATATTAGAATTATATATGCGGGTCTTCCGATTACAATTCTTTACAATATGCTTGCGGCGACTGCCCGGGCTTTAGGGGACAGCAAGACGCCGTTATATTTTTTGATTATATCGTCTCTTTTGAACATTGCTCTTGATATACTTTTTGTGGCGGCGCTTCCGTTCGGAGTGCCGGGGGCTGCGCTTGCCACGGTGATTTCCCAAGGTGTATCGGCAGTTTTGTGCTTGATATATGTGGGAAAGAAATATGAAATTATACGTTTTGGAAGAGAGGACAGTAAGTTTTCCGTGCAGAGTATATGGGAGCTTTTAAAAATGGGTGTGCCGATGGGACTGCAGTTTTCCATTACGGCTCTCAGCGGTATGATTGTACAGTCTTCCCTGAATATGTTGGGAGAGACTTATATCGCTTCATATACAGCGGCAAATAAAATTCAAAATGTTATATTGCAGGCATATCCCTCCCTTGGAACCGCAATGGCTACATATGTGGGACAGAATTACGGGGCCGGGAAATATGACAGAATTAAAAAAGGCGTGAGTACAAGCGTACTGATTGCCGGAATGTATAGTATCATTACTATGACTGCCGCTTATTTCTTTTTGGCGCCTATGGTTCAGATATTTGCAGAGGATCCCACCGGACAGCTTCAGGAGATAGCCGGACAGATGCTGCATATCTGCCTGTGGTTCTATTTTCCGCTTGGACTGATATTTATTTATAGAAATACGCTTCAAGGGCTTGGAAACGGACTTGTTCCAATGCTTGGCGGAATATTTGAGCTGATTGCAAGAGCTGCGGCGGTCAGGATTTTATTTGAGCCGTTTCAGTTTGCCGGAATATGTATGACGGATCCGGCGGCATGGATAAGCGCGCTGATACCGCTGATACCATACTATTATTGGTATATACATAAGAAATTGAAAACAGAGTCCAAGGCAAAGCATGCCGGAGAAATCAAAGCCGTATAATTAGCCGAAGGATTGCGTATAATAATCACATTGAGGCAGAAGCCTTGAAAGGAGGTTATCATATGGCAGCAAAATTTTATGAATGTGAATCATGTAAGGCTACATTCCACTGCATAGCATGTAAAGACGGAAAGTGGGAAGCTTGTACAGAACGTATAAAGGAGATATTTCCAGGTACAGTGGAAGCTTCTCATGAGAAACATATTCCGGTTGTGACAATGGATGGAAGACAGGTGAAAGTTGTAGTTGGAGAAGCGGAGCATCCGATGATAGATGAACATTACATCGAGTGGATCGCGATTGAGACAAAGCACGGTATGCAGGTGAAGAACTTAAAGCCGCACTTAAAACCGGAAGCCGTATTCCTTTTGACGGATGATGATGAATTGAAAACGGCATATGCATTCTGCAATCTTCACGGGCTGTGGAAAAAGGAGGCCTAGGTCATAAGACCTAGCCCCTGTATCTGTTAAAACATGCGTACATTTCCTGGGCACGCGGTAATGCAAAGCCGCAGGATACATAAGAAGAATCCATGACAGAGGCAAGACCTCTGTTTTTTATTTGTTCTAAAATTGACTGAACGGTTTCCGACACCGTTTTTCTTGTATCGCCGTGTTCTTTAACGTATTTCAAAAGCTGTGCAAGAAAGGCAGTCTGCTCTGAATCGGCAAGCTGTTCCACATACCGTAGATCCACAGTCTGGCGGTCAATCATAAACGCGTCTTTCCCCATAACTTTTGTCTTAATCCGGTCATCCTTTCTGCCGTGTTTTGATGAAACCATAATTTGGCGGTTGAATTTAGGAATGGCAAAACCCGGCGCCAAAAGAGAAGGTGCGGGAAGGCTTTTACATGCGTTCTTTACTTTCTCTGTAATATCCAAAGTATGGTAGCTGTCCATCTGCAAAATGGTATGGGCGGCGTAGAAATAAGCGCCCGAACTTCCGGCAACGAGGACGGTGGAGATATCTGCCTTCGTGTATAAATCACATACCCGTTCCAAAAAAGGCGTGATCGGTTCCTTGTCCCTTGTGATAATGCTCTGCATCAGTTCGTCTCTTACCAGGAAATTTGTCGCAGATGTATCTTCGGCAATAAGAAAGAGTTTGGGTCCGGAGTCGGGGGGC
>CANAZK010000055.1 GCA_947366105.1 uncultured Lachnospiraceae bacterium
TAGCACCCCGTCTGCCGCTACTCTATAGTACGGCAGATTGGGAAAGTATTAATTATGGATATGCGGTACTGAGGGCATATATTGCAAGAGCTTGCGTGGGATATGGGCTGAATACACAACTTGGTATTCATCATAAAAATGAGTATAATCGTTTTAATTTGGTCGATGACTTGATGGAACCATTGAGACCTTTTGTGGATATGATTGCGTATGAGTTCATGAAGGAGGATTCGTATTTTACACCGGAACATAGAAGAAGACTCGTGAATGTGTTGAATATGAAAATAAAATATAGAAATAAAAAGATGTATATGTGTAATATGATCGAAAATTATGTAGAACAATTTGCTGCATTAATTATGGGAAGGGATGATACGATTATTTTTCCGGATGTAAATGAATTTATAGGAGAGGAGCTTCATGAAGTATAAGATTATGAGGGTATTATGTATGTTTGATCTGCCGGTTGAAACAGATGAGGAAAGAAGGGCATATCGTACATTTCGTAAAAATTTAATAAAAGAAGGATTTATAATGATACAGTATTCGGTATATGTAAGAGTTTGTCCGAACAGAGATTATGCTAGACGATTAGAATCACGCATACAGAAATTCATACCGTTGGAAGGAAATGTACGATTGCTGTGTGTTACGGAAAAACAATATACGGATATGAAATTACTGGTTGGAAGCCGAACAACGGCTGAAACAGCAATCGGAACAGAAAGGTTAATTGTGATATGAAAGTCGATGTAACAGAGTATGAAAAAAGATATACATTTGAGTTGGAATCTGTAACACAATTATGTGGACAGAACATTGTGAAAAAAACATATATACTCGAGTCGTTAAGACGATATTTCAGTACATATAAGTACCGAGAAGAAAAGAATAAGTGGAGGGATAATGTTAGAGTTGATGATGAAGCGGTAGGAAGAAAATTCTTTACAATATTATCGGTTAATGGGATGTCAGAAATTTTAATGATGATTAAATGGTCTAAGCAGAGTTTGATGGTAGAGTATGTGAAACAGTTGATGCAAAAATTTAACTGGCAGATGCATTTACGTATGATTAATGAAGAATTAGAAGAAATGTTTCAGATAATGAATGAGGATCTTAATAAGCTGGGTGGCATTGAATTAGCATACACAATGTCCGATGTGTGGGATATGATTCAAAAATCAAGTGTGATAAGCAGTGATGAAATATTGTTAGAGGATAAGAGGAACTATGAATTGCTGTTAATTTTCTTGAACTTGATTGAAGAAATTATAAAAGCGAATCCTAAGAAAATGTTAGTGATTATTGAGAATATAGATCATTTGATTTCACGCGAAGAATATAAGGATATTTTGAATAAACTTCAAAATATAGGAATGAGATATGATATTTATTTTGTTTTATCCACCAGTATAGACGGTTATGTTGGATGTGATAAAGAATTATGTCATGGAATAACGATATTAAATGATGTGGATTTTCAAATGCCTGAGTATGATGAAATATCAAAATATGTATATGAAAATTATCCGTATAATAAGAGAGTCTCTGAAAAACAATTGCGAGATGATTTAAAAAAATTATTCATAGGATAGGGCGGAAAGAGTTTTTGTGTCATGTAGAGGAAAATGTTGTTTGTAAATTGATTAATCAGTCGCTGATGCTTCATGAAAAATGGGAAGATTCTGAGAATTTAGCAGAAATAGCTTTTTTAAAGGTGTAAATTATGGTATACTTAGCAAGTAGAGAACTAGAATTTCAAATTGAAGCGAAAAGAGACGTCTGAGTAAGTTCGATTTGATATTTTAGTACCTGAACAAATTACGTGACTGTAAAACCTGGGCAAATGAGTATGTAACAGAGGTTGGATTTTAGTACCTGAACAAATTACGTGACTGTAATACTATTGAATAAATTAATAAAAACGTCAGAAATATGTAAGGATGCGGTTTTCCGCATCCTTACAGCATTTTTCAGAACGATAGTCAAAGTATCATATCCACCTCTCAGGTGAATACCTGGCTTGAATAAATAATAAGATATCCAAGACCATTTCTTGCCGCAAGAAATTCTCCGATAATCACACCCACAAGGCAGAGTCCGATATTGACTTTCATAATATTAATAAGCGAAGGAATGGAGCTTGGTATTACTACTTTCGTCAACGCATGGAATTTATTTCCGTGCAGTGTGTAAATCAACTTGATTTTCTCCTGATCTACTTCTTTAAAGCTGGTGTAAAGACTTAAAATACTGCCAAAGACAGCTACGGACATTCCGGCGACAATGATGGTTGTCTGTGTTGCACCGAGCCACACAATCAGAAGCGGTGCAAGAGCGGACTTTGGAAGGCTGTTCAGTACTACAAGATAAGGATCCAAAATCTCGGACAGCTTCCGGCTGAACCAAAGAAGGACAGCCGCAAGAAGACTAACGAAAATTACAAGAAGAAAGCTTACAATGGTTTCATACAGTGTTATTCCAATATGAAGGAAAATACTTTTATCCAGCACCATTCCCCAAAAGCACCGGATAATTTTCGAGGGACTGCTGAAGATAAAGGAATCAATGATACCCGCATTGGCAGTGAATTCCCATGTAAGGAGAAAGAGGATTAAAATGGCTGTCCTTGAAAATGATACAATGTGCCGGTGGATGCGTTTCTTTTTCAGGTAATGCAGCTGGGCGGAGGAGAGGTTATTCATCCTGATTCAGCTCCTTCCATATTAGATTAAAATAATCCTTGAACTCTGGAGAATTCCTTCTGTTCAAAGGCGTATCTTCTGCAAGATCAAATTTCAGGGAGACGGTCTGTCTGATAGTTGCCGGACGTTTGGAAAGAATAATGACCCGATCCCCTAGACTGATGGCCTCAGAAAGGTCATGTGTTACTAAGATGGCAGTTTTTTTCTCTTTCTTTATAATCTGTCCAATATCATCGCCCACTGTAAGACGGGTTTGGTAGTCAAGGGCTGAAAACGGCTCATCCAAAAGAAGCAGATCCGGTTCGAGAATCAGGGTGCGGACCAAAGCAGCCCGCTGACGCATACCGCCGGAAAGTTCGGAAGGCCTGGAATTGGAAAATTCTGCAAGTCCATAAGTCTCCAAAAGTTCATGTGCCTTGCTTTTTGTGCGTGCCGAAAGAGAATGTTGAATTTCCAGCCCGAGAAGCACATTATTATAAATTGTGCGCCATTCAAACAAATGGTCATGCTGCAGCATATATCCGATATTGGTGCCGCTTTCTTTTAAAGATTTCCCCATCAGCTTTATCGTTCCCGATTCCGGAGCAATAAGACCTGATATGAGGGAAAGAAGGGTTGATTTGCCGATGGCATAGTAACGGAAACAAAAGCAGGCATGACAGTCTAAAGAAGAATTTGGAGTGAATGAAACCGGCAAAGATTTCATAATATGAAGATGAAACCTATATGCCGGGAGAGTGGACGGTTATGGCGGGGAAGAGCCGGGTTATAGAAATGGTATTACATAAAACAGAGGATATAGGCAGTGTATTTGATAGAGAAGAGGTGCAAGAATTTTGGCTGGAAAAAATGAGGGCGGCGATGATAAAAAACGGAATTGATAAGGAAGAATATTTAAAGATGTATAAAAAAAATATTTAAAAAAAATATGTTTTATATTATAATAAATCCAAAATACCAAAACCACTTTTTGGTATTGAACAAGGGGAAGAAAGAAGGGAGATCTTTATGAAGAGAACGGTTTCATTCCTGCTTGCCGCAGCGCTGATACTTACTCCAGCCATGCAGGTTATGGCGGCGGAACCCGATATCTCGGCTGCGACGGAAGAAAAACAGCCGGACGCGGCGTCTGAGGAAACAAATCAGAATACGGAAACAGCGGATAAGCAGGAAACACAAGACGAACTGCCGGAGACAAAACCGGAGGACGAAAAAGAAAACGATCCGGCTGCAGGGGAGGAAACACAACCGGAAACCACGGCAGCAGAGACAGAGCAGAAAACGGACGCGGCGGACCCACAGGAAACAGATGGGGACGAACAGGCGGAGGACGAGGCGGAACAGAGCCGGATGACAGACATCGGTCAGATCCACGTAACCGTTGGATCCGCGGTTATTCTTGCGAAAGAAGTTCCGTTTACCGTGGAACTTACAGGGCAGAATTCACAGACGATTACGCTGCCTTCCGACAAAGACAGTCCGGCGGCGAAGAAAACGGTTTCCTTTGGCAAACTTCAAGAAGGAACCTATACGCTGAAAGTGACGGCTCCGGGCTTTGCGGACTATACGCAGGACATTGAAGTAAGGGGCCGGGCGTATGCCGTAACCTTACTGACAGGATTTGTGGAAGGCTATACATACGAAAAAGGCGTATTCCATCCGGGAGCGCTCCTGATTGGCGACGTGGAGAAAGACGGCGTTATAGACGACCAGGACCGCGACAAATTGGTAAACGCCATTGACACGGGAAAAACCTCTTCGGAAACAGACTTAAACGGAGACGGAACCACAGACCTTGCCGATTTGGAATACTTTGCAAACAGCTATAAAGAAAACGGGGACAAGGAAGCATTTGTAGAAAATTTAGTCTCCACGGATGCCATTACGCCGAAAGCGGGAGCAGGCACGGAAGTAAAAGGCAGCCTTGCGGATATTCTTACCGGAAACGGAAGCGTTACCTTAAATGCAACAGGCGGAGAGATTTCGGAGACGCGTCCGGTTATATTAGAATTTGACCTGACGGAGAATGCAGACACGCAGGCGGACGGGATTCTGATTGAGACAAGTAAAGCGAATCCTATTGCCAAGGCGGAAGTGGGTATTGAATACACCGACGAGGACGGCACGGAGAGAACCGTTAACGTGATGGTGAAAGAGGATGTACAGTATCTGTTAAAAGAAAGCGACGTCAAAGTCTCCATGGACAGGAACGGGAATATCCAGATACATCTCGGCTCTCAGATTGCAGTTAAGAAAGTGACCTTAACAATCACAGGGATGCAGAAGAACAATAACCTTGCGGAGATTTCCAAGGTACAGTTCTTAAACGGTATGGAAAACAGGATTCCGGAACCGCAGATGGACATACCGCAGAATCTGGCGGCGGAGGCAGGAAGCCAGGAGTTCGTCTTAACATGGGATCCATGTCAGAACGTAACAGGATACGAAGTATTGATTTCCAGCGACGGAAAAGAGGAGACGCGGATGGCGAAAGCGCCGATTCTGTCCGTATCAACGTTCCAGGACAAAGAGCTTGTCAACAAAACCGAGTATCAGGTGCGGGTGCAGTCCGTAAACGGGACATGGAGAAGCGGTTACAGCGACGCCGTGACGGCGGTTCCACGCGCGAGTAAAGTGCCGGACGCTCCGGATAATGTAAGCGCGGTGGGAAAATATAAGAGTATCGACGTCTCATGGAAGAAAATGAAGGATACGGATCATTACCGCCTTTTCTACCGTGAGTCGGGTACGGAGGACGCATACCAGGTTATTGAAGATATTACAGAGAATCATTATACGATTACGGAACTGAAAGACAAGACAAAATATGAGCTTTATCTCACAGGCGTCAACGAGCTGGGAGAAGGGAAGCCTTCATTAAAGAGCGTTGCACAGACGGAGAGCCTTGAGCCGGTGAAGATGCCGGAATATAAGCTGATTAACACGGCGGAAGACGGAAGTGCAGGAAGCAGCATTATAAGCGCGGCAAGAGGTCGCGGCGAGATGAAAGACAGCCCTCTCGATACAGAAGGAAAAACGGCATGGGGAATGGTGGACCATAACCCGGCGTCCTATTTCTTTGTAGCGGACTGGGACGAGGGAGCCGCATACCCTGGATTTGGCGGCAAAGGTTTTACATTTGAATTCGACCAGAATTATACCATCGACACGATTGGATTCCAGGAATTATACGAGCTTGGAAGTTTCAGTGCGGCTGTTGTGGAGTACTGGGATGAGGGAACCGGCAAGTTCCAGGGGCTATCCGGCGTGAAGGTGGAGCGAAGAAGCGACAGCAATGGAAAACATTATTATTTTATACGATTAGAAGATCCGGTTCAAACGAGTAAGCTGAGATTCGGTATTGGAAGGGGAACTGGTTATACGCGTGAAATTACAGTGTCGGAAGTGTATTTCTATCACTATGATTCATTGGAAGACGATATTATGGGACTGTATGAGGACGATTTTCATACAGTATTGAAAACGGAAGTGAATCAGGGAACCATCGACGCGCTCCGGGCCCGCCTTGAGACGAAAGACGCCGCAAGCGGAGAATATCATCCGGACAAAGAGCGTTTGGAACGGGAACTGAAAAATGCGGAAGATATTTTGAACAATGAATTAAGCAGTCCGGTGGAAATCCACAACACCATTACGACAAGGGATGTAGGCAGAGGATTCGGCGGTCTGAACGCATGGCAGCCCCTTGGGATCACAGCGGCGGCCGGTGAAGAAGTCACAATTTTTGTGGGACACAATACTTTGCAGACAGGAGCGAACACGAATCTGCAGCTTGTGGCAACCCAGTACCATGCGGAAAGCTCTCCGATGAGCCAGACGGTGGCAACATTAAAAGTCGGACGGAACGATATTACGATTCCGCAGATTGGTACGACGGCTTCAGAACGCGGCGGCGCGCTGTACGTTCAGTACACCGGTAATAACGCCAACGACCATTATGCGGTCCGTGTAAACGGCGGCACGGAGGTTCCGAGACTTGATCTTTATCAGATAACGGATCCGGCGGAACGGCTGGTCCGTACAGAAAAATATGTGGAAGAACTGAAAACTTATACGGCAAAAGTTCAGACGATGCATGAAGAGCTGCACTCGAGTTCCGAAAATAGTCTTGTAGATTATCCTTATCAAGAGCAGGATTGTATTTTGGAAGCATCCGATATCCTGATGGACAGCATGATGCTCTCGGTTCCAGCAAAACAGATTTTAGCGGGCTGTAAACAGGGCGCACAGACGCTGTTGGATTCATTGGATGCCATGGAAGACATGATGCATCTGTTCTATCAGCACAAAGGACTGAACAAGAATGCGGCAGACGAAGTAGATAAATTACCGAAAGGACATCTGAACATCCGTTACCAGAGAATGTTCGCGGGAGCCTTTATGTATGCTGCCGGAAATCATATCGGAATCGGATGGAATGAGACCGCAGGACTTGCAAATGCTGTCCCGGTACAGTCTGAGAATGGAAAATATAAGAACGGACGCTATTTCGGATGGGGAGTTGCCCACGAGATCGGACACAATATCAATCAGGGAAATTATGCCATTGCAGAAATTACAAACAATTATTACGCGCAGCTTGCGCAGGCGCAGGATACGGATGAGAGCGTACGGTGGACATATGCGAATCTCTATGAGAAGGTGACCTCCGGTACGGTCGGAAGATCCCCGAATGGGGCGACGCAGCTGGGAATGTACTGGCAGCTTCATCTTGCATATGACAATGGATATAATTACAAGACATATGACAATTATGAAGAACAGTTAGATAACATTTTCTTTGCAAGAGTAGATACTTATGCGAGAACACCGGCAAAGGCGCCGGCTCCGGGAGGAATCAGTCTGAAGCTTGCGGGAGACAAGGATCAGGATTTGATGCGCCTTTCCTGCGCGGCGGCGGAGAAAAATATATTAGAGTTCTTCAAACGCTGGGGAATGGTTCCAAATGAAGAGACAATTTCTTACGCTGGACAGTTTGATCCGGAGACGAGAGCGATTTATTATGTGAGCGACGCGTCCCGCGTATACCGCCTTGAACATGGAGGAAGCAGTCTGAATGCAGAAGGAACGATAAATGCCGTGAGCGGAAGTACCTCTGCGACAGTCAATGCGAACAATGCGAGTCAGGTCGACTTTGTGCTTGGAGCGGAGAATATTCCGGCGGAGGACGTACTTGGATATGAAATCGTCCGCACAACGATATCCGGCGGAGAAGTGCAGAGAGAGCTTGCAGGATTTGCAACAGAAGAGACCTTCAGCGATCATATTTTGACGGTGAATAACCGTGTGATTACGTATGAAGTGACGCTGGTGGATAAATATTTGAACCGTTCGGCAGTGAAGACTCTCGAGCCGATTAAAATCGAACATGACGGAAGCATGGAAAAAGAGTTTTGGACCGTTTCCACGGAGAATCTGAAAGCCACCGATAAAGAGGAGCTGGAAGATGACGAAGATTACACGACCTGTAAACCGCAGGTGAAAAACCCGGTTTGGGCGGCAGTGGATAACGACAGCAAGACGACTTATGCGGCTACTGTGGAGAACACGGCAGGGAACGCTGCGATTACGATGGAATTTAATAAATTCCAAGTGGTTTCCGGATTCAAATATACGCTGGACGACGCGGTAGCAAAAGAGAAGAGGATTCAAGACTATGCGGTTTACTTCCGGGCGGAAGACGGCAGATGGAAGGAAGCTGCAAAGGGCGCCTTCGGCGATGGAAAGGTGCAGACCGTATACTTCGGAAACGAAGACGGAAAATATGTGGGCACATACAGGACGGATGCGGTGAAACTTGTCATTTCCGGTCAGAAGGGTAAGGAGATTGCAATTTCCGAACTTGACGTGCTTGGCGTGACCGGCGATAACGTGGATTTCTACAGCACGCAAGAGAGTACTCCGGCAATCGGAAGGCTTGCTTCTGATTATAAGTACGGCGATAAGGAGTCGGATGTGATTCCAAAAGACTCTATTATCTTTACAGGTTCCTATAAAGGAAATCCGGCTTACAATGTGGTTCTGCTTTATGACCAAAACGGCAATATCGTAGGCGGTCAGGATGGGGACGGAAACCTTAAGGCGCGGCAGATTATTCTTGCGGATGTGCCGGACACCGGACTTATTCAGGATGTATCAAGCGGAACATGGATTTACTGGATTGAACCGAAGGATCAGACCAATCTTGACGGACTTAAGGTGCGTGCGGAGCTTTACCGTGTGAATAACGCTCAGACAAACGAGGGACAGCGTCTTGTAAGCGATTCGTTATACAGAGAGGTTCCGAAGGATCTTCCTGAAATTGAATTTACAGGGAACAATGCATCGGAGGAGGAGTAGAACATGAAAAGCATGAAAAAAATAATTGCGGGGTTTGTAATGGCTGTGTTTGCATGCGCCGCCCTGCTGCCCCTCCGGGCTTATGCCGCGGAGGAACCGGCCATTTCCCTTCAGCCGGAGGGCGACGGGGCAAATGTGGTATTGACACTGCCGGAGTCGGTGAGGGAGAATGTACATTCTCTTGAGCTGAGCCTGAAAGTGGAATCCAACGCGCAGGAACAGCTGCATGTGGAGTTCCTGTTCGGGGAAAGCACGGCAAAGATTGCGGAGTACCGTTATCATGAGGATACCGGCGTTTTGAATCTCTATCTGTCGGGAAGCCAGGCTCTTTTTAAGGAGGCGTCTTTAAGTCTTGGTAAGGTATCGGTTTCGGCTGCAAATAAAGAGGGCATTATCGTCCGGGTCAGTGTTGTGGAAGATTCTTTGAAATTGGTAAGCGGCACAAGGTCGGAGGTTCTTCCAAGAGTCGTTTATCCTGAGGCGGAGACGATAGAGCTGGGCAAGGGAGGTTCGTCGGGCAATGAACCCGGAGGCGGAAGCGGCGGCCCGGGCGGAAACGGAGGTTCCGGCGGCAATGCCGGAGAATCGACGAATCCGGTTCAGACGCTGCGGGAAGAGCTGAAAAAGACGTTGGAACTGGCGAAGACTTATAAGAAGTCAGATTATACTTCAGACAGTTTTGCCAATTTGGAGAAGGCGATGAAAGCGGCCGAGGAAGTTCTGAATAAGCAGGACGCCTCTCAGAGTGAACTGGAAGCGGCGCTTAGGGATTTGGAGAACGCAATCGGCGCGTTGGAGAAGAAAACGGCCGGTACGACTCAGAAAACAGTGGAAAAAGCACCAAAAAGTGTAAAAACAGGTGATAATACGGTCGTTATGCCTTGGATAGCGGCTTTGGTGATGAGCATTGGCGTTATAGGATTTGTCCTGTACCGCAGAATACGTTACAGACGATAAGCAATGAAAAGATGTGGAGGTGAAAAACCCTCCACATTCTTTATATAACAGATAGTTTTAAATAGTCATGTAAGCGTAAAGGGGAAGTGAAAATGCAGATATTTATATACAGCAGAAAGTCTAAATGGACCGGCAGGGGAGAAAGTGTTGAGAATCAGATTGCCATGTGCCGCGATTACATACAGTATCATATTGACGGCGGGGACAAGGCGGAAATCACAGAGTATGAGGATGAAGGCTATTCCGGCAAGAATATAAACCGTCCACAATTTCAGGAGATGATGGCAGAAATCAAAAAAGGAAACTGTGATTATCTTGTCTGTTATAAATTGGACAGATTGGGAAGAAACATCGCGGATTTGGCGAATCTTGTCGAAACATTGAATAAGTTGAATGTTTCGTTTATCAGCATTAAAGAACGGTTTGACACTTCTACGCCTATAGGAAAGGCAATGCTGTATTTTGCAGGGGTTTTGGCGCAGATGGAGAGGGAACAGATTGCGGAACGTGTCAGAGATAATATGATTATGCTTGCAAGAAAGGGAAGATGGCTCGGCGGAAATACGCCTCTTGGATATGAGGCGCAGGCGGAAGAACAGGTGTCCATCAATGGAAAAAGCAAGAAGTCTTTTCGATTGATCGTAAATGAGGAGGAGATGCAGACAGTACGGTTTATTTTTAAGGAGTATTTGGAAAAGCAGTCCTTAATGGGCATTGTAAAATATTTTCTAAGCCGTAACATTAGAACAAAGAGAGAGAAGGAATACACAACCACCGCCGTAAAGGATATTTTGACAAATCCTGTTTACTGTACCGCCGATAAAGATGCATATGATTATTTTTGGAATTTGGGATGTCAGGTCTGCATGGACAAAGAAGAAGCCGACGGGGAATATGGCTTGATTGCCTATGCCAAAACTTCATCTTCTCAGTATAAGAATAAAGATAATGAGCCGGAAAAGTGGATTATTGCAAAAGGAAAGCATACGGGGGTTGTATCCGGAAAAGAATTTTCCAAAATTCAGAGTTTGTTGAAAGAAAACAGTGCAAAGGGGGATTCATGGCATAAGCCTAAGAATTCAGGGGCGCTGCTTTCGGGACTTTTGTATTGTTCCTGCGGTCATTTGATGCGGCCTAAAAATTATTCTTCAAAGCAGGTTACGGATAAAGGAGAACGAAAGTTTTCCTATTTGTGTCCTTATAAGGAGCTGACCCACGGGGAAAAGTGTTCCGTACCTAATGTACAGGGCAACAGGCTGGATGAGCTGGTATGCAGAGAGGCGCTGCGTTATAATGAAGAAAATTCTAATATTCATAAAATACTGAAAAACGCCGTAGAGCGAATGGATAATATAAAAGAAGAAACAGTGACTTCGGCAGATATTTTAGAAAAAGAAATACAGAAACGGAGGAATGAAGTAGAAAATCTGATGGGAGTTCTTGCAAAATCAGGAGGCAGTGATGAATTTGTCGCCCAAATTGAACAACAGATTGCAAAACGAAATGAGGAATGTGGGGCGTTGGAAAAGGAAAGGGCGGAAATTGCAGAGGAAAAAGGCGGCATACAGGGAGACAGACAACAGCTTGAATTCCTGATGAAGCAGCTTTCATCTTTTCAAAGTCTGTATGATACGTTGAGCGTGCCGGAAAAAAGAGAATATTTAAGAATGATTTTGGATAAGGTGGTCTGGGACGGGGAACAAGCCAATTGTTTCCTTTGGTCATCCAACGCATTGCCGCAGCCGGAGGGGCCTACGACTGCCACAAACTCACCGGCTTCCATAGAAAATGAAATGTCACTCAGAGCAGATGTTTCGCCCTCTAACGTATGGTAAGCATAGTTTAAATTACGAATTTCTAATACCGTTTTCATAATTACCTCCATTTGGTCTATATGTTAGTTTATGATATAATAAAAAATGAGTGCTTGATTGAGGTACAAAGAGAGAGTATAATCGTATAAAATGGGCTGGAATCAGAGAGGTATAAAATGAACTATCAGAAAGAGCTGGACAAATTATTAACGAAATTAAGAAAAGAGGATCGTGTTCCAAGACTGCTGCTGCATAGCTGCTGTGCGCCGTGCAGCAGCTATGTGTTGGAATATTTGTCCGATTATTTTGAAATTACGGTATTTTATTATAATCCTAATATTTTCCCTGAGAGTGAGTATACAAAGCGTATATTGGAGCAGCAGATTCTGATTGGGGAAATGAAGACAAAGTATCCGGTATCTTTTCTTGCGGGAAGTTATGAGAAAGAACGCTTTTATGAAATTGCAAAGGGGCTGGAACATCTGAAGGAAGGCGGGGAAAGATGTTTTAGGTGTTATGCGCTCCGTCTTGAGGAGGCGGCAAGGATTGCAGAGGAAAGCGGATTTGAGTACTATACTACCACGCTCAGTATCAGCCCGTTAAAGAATGCGGACAGGCTGAACGAAATTGGAATGGAAATTGCGCGGAAATACCATATACAGTATCTGCAGTCCGATTTTAAGAAAAAGAACGGATATAAGCGCTCGATAGAGCTTTCAAAAGAATTCGGGCTTTACAGGCAGGATTACTGCGGCTGCATTTACTCTATGCAGGAGAGAGAAGAGAGTAAAAAGAACAAATAGGAGGAAGAATTTGTATGGCACAGTTGTGGGGCGGACGTTTTACAAAGGAGACGGACCGGTTAGTATATAATTTTAATGCATCAATTTCTTTTGATAAGAAATTCTATGCACAGGACATTAAGGGCAGTATTGCCCATGTGGCAATGCTTGCGAAGCAGGGAATTCTGTCAAATGAAGAACAGGAGCAGATTACCGCGGGACTTAATAGCATTTTACATGATGTAAATGAAGGAAATCTTGAGATTTCTGATACATATGAGGATATTCACAGCTTCGTGGAAGCAACCTTGATTGACCGAATCGGGGATGCGGGAAAGAAACTTCACACAGGAAGAAGCAGGAACGATCAGGTAGCGCTGGATATGAAGCTTTATACAAGAGATGAAGTGACGGAAGTAGACGGGCTTTTGAAAGAACTTCTCCGGGTGCTTTTGCGTATTATGAAAGAGAATACGGAAACGGCGATGCCGGGCTTTACACATCTTCAAAAGGCGCAGCCGATTACACTGGCGCATCATATGGGCGCTTATTTTGAGATGTTTAAGAGAGACCGCTCCCGCATGAGAGATATTTTTGAGAGAATGAACGAGTGTCCGCTCGGTTCGGGAGCCCTTGCAGGAACCACATATCCTCTTGACAGAGAGTATACCGCGGAGCTTTTAGGGTTTAGAGAAGCTACACGAAACAGTATGGATTCGGTGTCGGACAGGGATTATCTGATTGAATTCTTGTCTGCCATGTCCACGGTGATGATGCATCTGAGCAGATTTTCAGAGGAAATTATTATTTGGAATTCCAATGAATACCGATTTGTGGAGATTGATGATGCATTTAGTACTGGAAGCAGTATTATGCCGCAGAAGAAGAACCCGGATATTGCCGAGCTTGTAAGAGGAAAGACGGGACGCGTCTATGGAGCGCTGATGTCGCTTCTTACAACTATGAAAGGGCTGCCCCTTGCATACAATAAGGATATGCAGGAGGATAAGGAACTTGTATTTGACGCCATAGACACTACCAAGGGATGTCTTGCGCTGTTTACAGGCATGTTAAATACAATGAATTTCAACAGCGCAGTGATGGAAACAAGCGCTAGAAACGGATTTACCAATGCTACGGATGCGGCGGATTACCTTGTGAATCATGGCGTTCCGTTCAGGGATGCCCACGGAATTGTGGGACGGCTTGTTCTTCGCTGCATAGAGAAAAATATTGCGTTGGATGATATGAGCCTTGACGAGTTTCAAAGCGTATCATCGGTGTTTCAGGAAGACATATATGAAGCAATCAGTATGGAGACGTGCATCAATAAGCGTGTTACGGCCGGCGCTCCAGGCAGGAAAGCTATGGAAAGCGCAATTGCGGTTTACGAGAAATATTTAGCAGAGTAAGGAAAGCGAGAAAGGAAGGCATTCAAATGAAGAGGAAATTAAGAGTAGGTATTTTGGGAGCGACAGGTATGGTTGGACAGCGTTTTATTGCGCTTTTGGAAAATCATCCGTGGTATGAGGTTACGACAGTGGCAGCGAGCGCACGCTCTGCAGGCAAGACATATGAGGAATCTGTCGGCGGCAGATGGAAAATGACGACGCCGATGCCGGAAGGCGTAAAGAAGCTTGTCGTAATGAATGTAAATGAAGTTGAGAAAGTGGCGGCAGACGTGGACTTTGTATTCAGTGCAGTGGACATGACAAAGGAAGAAATCCGCGAGATTGAAGATGCCTATGCAAAGACGGAGACCCCGGTTGTGTCAAACAACAGCGCCCATCGCTGGACTAAGGACGTACCCATGGTAATTCCGGAGGTTAACCCAGAACATTTTGCAGTAATTGAAGCACAGAGAAAACGCCTCGGCACAACGAAAGGATTTGTTGCCGTTAAACCGAATTGTTCTATTCAGAGCTATGCCCCGGTACTTACTGCATGGAAAGAGTTTGAGCCGACGGAAGTGGTTGCAACTACGTATCAGGCTATCTCAGGAGCAGGCAAGACATTTGCGGACTGGCCGGAGATGGAAGGAAATATTATACCGTATATTGGCGGCGAAGAAGAAAAGAGCGAGCAGGAGCCGCTTCGTATATGGGGAAAAGTGAAAGAGGGAGAAATAGTCAAGGCAGACGCACCGGTTATTACAACGCAGTGCATCCGTGTGCCGGTGTTAAACGGACACACAGCCGCAGTATTTGTAAAGTTTGCGAAAAAACCGACGAAGGAAGAATTGATTGACAGGCTTGTGAATTTCAAAGGACTTCCGCAGGAATTGGAGCTTCCCAGCGCGCCGAAGCAGTTTATTCAGTATATAGAAGAAGATAACCGTCCGCAGGTGGCTTTGGATGTGGACTTTGAAAAGGGCATGGGTATTTCCGTCGGAAGATTAAGAGAAGACAGTCTCTATGATTTTAAATTTGTAGGGCTTTCACATAATACGGTGCGGGGAGCTGCAGGCGGAGCGGTTCTTTGTGCGGAAGCGCTGACTGCGAAAGGCTACATTACGGAAAAATAGGATGTTTTAGGAGGCAGAAAATGGGAATTACGATGACAGATTTTGGAG
>CANAZK010000056.1 GCA_947366105.1 uncultured Lachnospiraceae bacterium
CGAGATAGGAGTCCGTGACTGGAGTTCAGACGTGTGCTCTTCCGATCTGCTCTACTCCATAACGGATTGCATCAGCCTGAAGAAGCTGTGAAGCATAAACAAACGTACTGAAATCCGTCGGATACAGGTAAGTCTGCTGCATGTAATTCATAATTTTTCCGTTGGCGCCGTACTGCCTCTGATGTTTCTCCATAATATAGGAAAATGCATTCATATCCCTTTCATCATCGGTAAACGTCTCAATGGTCTTTACACTTGGGAACGCCTGAAAACCAAATTCCGAGGCATACCGGAAGAAAAACTTTCTGTATTCGGAAAACGGTTTATTGCCATGCCATACTTTCCAGTAATGCACGTCTCCCCTGTCCGGACTGTTCGGTTCATCAAATGAACCTCCTGAAGACGGACTTGCCGGCCAGTAGAATGTCTGAGGGTCATACTCACCGAGAACCTCCGGTATGAGCTGCTCATACATAATAATATAATCCCGGACTTCCGATTTCTTCGTTACCCAGTGATGCCCCTCTTCCACAAACATCTCCATCTCATTATTTCCGCACCATAACCCAAGACAGGCATGATGACGGATTCTCTTAATATTATCAATAAATTCCCGGCGGATATTCGCTTTAAATTCAGGAGTCAATTCATACACTGCACATGCGAACATAAAATCCTGCCATACGACAAGTCCCAGTTCATCGCAGATATCAAAGAACCAGTCCTCCGGGTAATAGCCGCCGCCCCATACACGCACCGTGTTAAAATTAGCCGCCCTGCACTGTTCAAGAAGCTTTCTTGTCGTCTCTTTGCTGACCCTTCCAAGAAGATGGTCTTCCGGAATATAATCTGCACCCATTGCAAATATGGCCGTTCCGTTTACTTCATGGGCAAAGCACTCTCCCCACTCGTCCTTTTCAATCTTCATTGTCATGGTACGAAGCCCGATTCGCCTCTCCCACACATCCGCCGCCTCACCATCGGCATACAGCGTCACCTTCACCGTGTATAAATACTGTCCGCCGTATCCATTCGGCCACCAAAGCATCGGATTATCAATTGCTATGTTTTTCGGCGAATCTTTATAAGCGCGTATTGAACCATCCGGGGATGTAATCTGCACTTCATAATAAATATCCTTCGGAAGTCTCCCTTCCTTTGAAACTGCCTCCTCCACTACCTGAAATTCCAGCTCCGCCTTATGGTCCGAATGCTTCTGCGTTATATACACGCTGTCAATCCTTGCCTTATTTATGCCAATGAGAGACACATTTCTGAAAATACCCGCATCCGGCAGATGCGCTCCCCAGTCCCAGCCGAACATACAGTGAGCTTTCCTCATATGGACAAATCCATCCATAGCATCCTCAGATCCCATTGTACGGCATTTCGCAAATTCTTCCCGGACATGTCTGTTCGGAGAGTGCAGCAGCACATTCAGCACATTCCCCTCCGGCAGAAGCCTGCCTGACACATCGTATTCCCATATGCGGTGCATATTGAACGCCTTGCCCGCCGTTTCACCGTTTACATATATATCGGCGATTGTGTCAATCCCGTCAAAATGAAGAATCACTTTGTCGCTTTTCAACAGTTCTTCATCACAGTCAAATGTACACTCATATTCATAATCATATTCCATCAGGTCAAATGCCCGCAGCTCATTATCTTTCCAAAACGGGTCTTCCATCTCCCCGTTTTGAAGCAGGTCCGTATATACCGTCCCCGGCACGACTGCCGGCTTATATTCTCCCCCGGCGCGTCTCATCTTCCAGTTATTAGTTAAAATCTGCTGTATCACGTCATTACCACCTTGATTCTATTTTCATTATTCCGCCTTTGGATATTCATTGCATAATAGACGGTAAGGCTCCTCGTCCTCCTCAATTTCAGGAAAACGTCCGATAGGCTCGTAGAAACGGTTATCATTCTCATCATCATTACACATGGACACTTCTCCAAGAAGCACGTCGCCGCTTCCTTCCTCCACATGAAAATCATGGTACATATAAGGATAAATTGTAATGCTTTCGCCCGGTGTTAATTTCACCTGACTTCCTGCCGGAACAGTAAATTCACGACCGTCACAATTTACCGTCACATCTGTGTCTGCAAACTGTCCGTCTTCTGTTGAGTTATAAACCGTAATAAGTACATTGCCTCCGCCTCTGTTAATTATATCTTCCATCTTATTCCAGTGAAAATGCATCGGCGCCATCTGTCCCTCTTTTACAACAAGCAGTTTTTCCGCGTAAGTCTTTGTGTATTTATCCATCTTCAAATTCCCGTTGCGGATTGTAACTCGCTCTCAATCCTGTTCTGCAGCCCTTGAAAATACTCCATTACGCTTACGTCCACCGCTTCCTTCGGCAGAATGAAAAGCATACTGTCAGGCGGCAGATGGACAATTCTCATAAAGCTTTCATTTTTTTGAAGAGCTACAATGATGTCCGTTATCTTCTTTTCTTTCAGATTATCCCCATTCCATTTCATGATAGCCGCATACAAAGCCGCCTTTTCCGTCGGAAGCCTCAGCTCTTTTTCATAATGCGCATAATCCTCCGCCGTAAATTTCCCCGACAGGAAATTTATCCATTCTGCCTTCTCATCAATATAACGTATTTTCTTCTTCTCCAGCTCTTCAATCTTCTCTACGGTTTCCTTAAGCTGACGTCCCAGCTCATCTTCATCAATGGGTTTCAATATATAATTTTCGACTTCCAAACGGATAGCCTCTCTTGCATACGAAAATTCATCATATCCCGTAAGAATAATGAATCTCACCCGCTCCTCCATGCTTCTGATACGCTTCAAAAGCTCAATTCCGTCCATCTCAGGCATGTTCAAATCCGTAATAATAATATCGACAGGCTCCTCTTCCCACATCTTAAGAGCCTCTGCCCCGTTATGCGCCATATGCCTCACAGAGAGCCCAAGCGAATCCCAGTTAATAATACTTTTGATTCCCTGTAAAATAAATTCTTCATCCTCAACTATCATAACTTTTCTCATGATTCATTTTCCTCATCCGGTTTAAAACATAAAATTACCCTCAAACCGCCCTCTTCCTTTGCTTCCATCTGTACGCCGTACTGATTGCCATATACTGCTTTTACTCTCCTATTTACATTGGCAACCCCTATGGACTTGGTGTTATCCATCTCATTTGCACGGAGCTGCCCGTTCATCTTAAGAATTTCATCCTCCGTCATCCCATGACCATTATCCTCAACAATGATCCGGAAGTCCTCCTCTGACCGTTCCACAAAAATCCGTATTAAATTATCCGCTTGTCCCATGCGCATTCCATGAATAAAATAATTCTCAATAATAGGCTGAAGCACAAATTTAATAATCGGAACATTCACGAATTCCTCCGGGCATTCTACTTCCGCCCTGAACTGATTCTGATACCGGTACTCAAATAGCTCCAAATATTTCTTACAGTAATGAAGCTCCTGCGCCATCGTAATCACATCGGCTTCCTTTATCTGACTTCTGAATATCACCGCCATACTGTAAAGCATTTTACCCACTTCCCTATCTCCGTTACAGATAGCTTTCATTCGGATCGCTTCCAGCGTATTGTAAAGAAAGTGCGGATTAATCTGGCTTTGAAGCGCCGCCATCTCCGCGTTTTTCTGCTCAATCTCCGCAAGATAGCTCTTTCTGATATACAAATCCAGCTTTTCACACATCTCATTAAAATGCTCGGAGATAACATCCAGTTCATCACCGTTTTTGTTCACCCGCAGGCGGACGTTTAAATCGCCCCCATAGACAGTTGTCATTCCATCCAAAATGCAGTTCAGGCGGCCGGACAGCCGTTTCAGATATAACTGAACAAGCATCTCTCCTATCATAATCATAATAATTCCCATAACCGAAATCATCAAAATTACAGGAACAGGCAAAACCGCCGCCTTGCTTTTTCCCAAATATACAACAGCATGATAATTTTCCGATTCCGACGTTTCAGCATACGCATTCAGCGTCTCTTCAAGTATTCCTTCCGCTCTGGCATTCTCTATCTCCCATTGTTCATAAGCGCCGTCAGAATCAAAAATAACCGTCCCCGCATCATTATAAACCATTATTTCCGGCTCGGAATAATACTCCTTTAACCTAGAGAATTTTTCCGCGTCAAAAGTGACGATCATACACCCCATACTCTGCATCGATGCCGGATCCCGGATTTCTTTTAAGAATGAAAACTCTCCTTCATCCGCAAGATTTTCATATTTAATCGTTCATGTAACTGATAAGCGTAATTCGCTTAATGGAATTATAAGCTTCAAAAGCTTCATTCACAAAATCCTCTATCCCTTTATAGTTCTGCGAATGATAATCGGAATATATATTAAGACGATATTTTTGGTAATCCTCCGGGGCGTCATTGAAATAGTGAAGCAGGTCGTCCATTTCCATACTTGATTTATACAAATCCTTATGCAGAAATCCGGCAATACCCTGACAATCCTCCAAATATCCCGCAGCCTCCTCGCTCATCATATGCATATATTCCAAATTCGTGTTCCTGATTCTGTTTCTTGTATTATGCATAAAATAGAACACAAGGGCAAACACCACGCTCACCAGTACTCCTGTGTATATAAAAAGAAGCTTGTTATACAGTTGTTTTGAATTTTTCACCTTCATTTTATCCGCACACTTCTCCATTCCTTCTTATCTCTTCCATTATAACCCAAAAAAGAGCCTGTCGCTTGAGCTGACCCCCAAAAGCCAGATTTTTGGTCTAACTTTCGGGGATCGGTACAGCTACCGACTCTCTAATGATTTCATAAGTCTCTGATTCATAAACATTACCAAGAATCCATAAACACTTCCCATAAACAGCACAGCGGTTCCTGCCGCTATCTCATAGAACATCATCATCAACAGCAATGCCGCCATATTGCCAAGCGTTGCAACGGGTCTTGTAATAAGAAGCACAAGAGCCGTACGCACAATCTGCATGTTTTTCATTTCGTATCTTGAGATAAGCATATAAAGATTCGGCGTGATAATTACAGTAACCGCAAATAGCATTCCTGATATAACCGCAAGAGGCAATATTTTAATACGGACAGCGAAAAACTCTGCGTTCGTCCACAATATAAAAATAAGCACAAGCTGCCCGGCTCCCAACTCCGCCTTTTGAAGAAAATCTCTCTTATACCCCTTTTTATAGTCACGGAATGCCTTTCCTTCCGTTCCCTGAATCATACGGTTCATCGTATACATAACTGCAGACAGCGCCGGCGCAATCGGCAGCATGCTGAGAAGAAAAAGAGGAAGATATGTGTGAATCCGGCTTCCTCCCACAAATAGGAGGAACAGAAGCGCCGGAACATTGGATATAACAAACAATAAATTAATAATGAAAAAGTAACAAACCTTCTCACAAAAGCCGAGAATTCTTTCTATACTAAATAACTCTTCCATCATAGCATATCTTCCTTTCTACTATAATTCAATTAATACCGTTTTAATCTCATAAGCGTGGAGCTCCATACGTATCTCTTGAGCAGCCGAGCTTTCAGAAACCGGGCGTTCTCTTAAGTCACACTCTGTCCAAGATTTAAACTCAAATCCCAGCTTCATTGTAACCTGCTGCCTTGAACCTGCATATTCATGGAAACGTATTACTATATACTTGCCATCCTCCGATTTCTTCACGGCGTCGAGCTCTACCTGCTCATTATCAAATGCAAGAAAGCTGTCAAAATTCAAAGCGCTTTCACCGCACACTGTCTGTACAGGCTCATTAAGCGCAAACGCTTCTTTTACAACATTTCCTTCGACAAAATCTCCGCGGTGCGGAAGCAGCGCGTACGTGAATTCATGAGCTCCCTGATCCTGCAGATGGTCAGGATGCACAGCCGCCTTAATTAAACTGATGCGTATAATATTATCCTTGATATCGTGACCGTATTTGCAGTCATTTAGAATACTCACACCGTAATTTCTCTCTGACAAGTCTGCCCAACGATGAGCCACACTTTCAAATCTTGCCTGATCCCAGCTGGTGTTCCAGTGGTTCGGCCGTCTGACATTTCCATACTGTACATCGTAAGTACCGTAAGTACTGCGGATATCAACCGGAAACGCCGCCTTCAGCAGCTGATGTTTTTCATGATATTCCACGTTCGTCCTGAAATCAATCCTCCTGCTGTTGCTGTAAAACACCATATCCTGCGAAATCAAAGAACTCATGTAGCTCCATTCCATATGCACCGTCATCTGAAGCGGACCGCACTCTGTCACTTCAAACTTCTGAAGCTCTGTAATCTCCCGCATCTTCTCCTGATAGAAAATGTCGATATCCCATGCGTCATTGTCAATCGGCTTATCTTCAAACATCTGAAGCACATTTCCGCGCTCTCCTTCCGGAAGCACATTTCTCTTGAATGTTTTGTCATACAATCTTGTAATCTGTCCATACTGATTCAACGCAATGCTGTAATACGGGGTTTCAATCTCTTTCTTGCGAATGGTAAAATTGGCGTCTGTCTCTTTCTTGCCCGTTTCTTCAAACACAATGGTTTTTGTTCCCATGGATGGAATATTATCCACCTGCACATAGGTTGCATTATCTGCAAGCTGCGCTTCCAGCACATTTCCTTCTGCATCCCTGTAAATACCCTGTCTTGTATTCGGTACGGAAACCGTCTCATTCACCGTCCAGCCTGAGGCATTCACCACTGTATAGGCATTCTCCTTCTCACATACAATTGCCTCATACGCCCCTTTTTCAACATCTCTTGCAATGCTCTCAATATATTCATAATCCTTTTTGGAATCCTCATACACCTCATGGATGGAAGACCCTGGAATAATATCATGGAATTGATCTGTCAGAATGTGCTTCCAGCCTTTTGTAAGCTCCTCTTGTCTTGCCTTCTCCATGCAGCCTTCCTTCAAAGCCTCCATCACGGTCAGCCATTCCGTCCTTCTATATAAAAGTTCCATTTTACGGTTCATGCGCTTATTATGGGCCTGACTGGTATATGTTCCACGGTGATACTCCAAATAAAGCTCTCCGTCCCAGGTATGCACATACTGGTCAGTATTCTTTACCGTTTCTTTCAAATCTCTGAAATATTCTGCCGCTGTGGAATTCTTCAGATTAGGCAGTCCCGGAATCTTATCAATCCTTCTCCTGTTTTCCAGCATGTCGCGGTTTACACCGCCTCCTCCGTCGCCAAAACCGAACGCTATCAGCAAGTCTTTGTTCATCTGCTTCTCACTGTAAGCATCCCATGTTCCCTTTACAGTCTTTGGAAGAAGTTTTCCGTTATATGTGTAGAACCATGAACCCGGCTCGTTCCACGGCTCCGGCGTCGTAATAAAATGCGTCAGCACTTCGCTTCCGTCAATTCCCTTCCACTTAAATGTATCATGCGGCATACGGTTATACTGGTTCCAGCTTATCTTTGTTGTCATGAACGTGTCAATTCCGGCTTTCTTCAGTATCTGCGGCAACGCCCATGAATACCCGAACACATCAGGAAGCCATAAGTATTCTACGTCTTTTCCAAACTCGTCTTTGATAAACTTGCTTCCGATTAGAATCTGTCTTGTCAAAGATTCCCCGCTTGTAAGGTTGCAGTCTGCTTCAACCCACATACCTCCGTCTGCTTCCCATCTGCCTTCCAAAACACGCTCTTTAATCTTCGCGTAAAGCTCCGGGAATTCTTCTTTCATATATTCGTACAACTGCGGCTGCGTCTGCAGGAAAATATATTCCGGATACATCTCCATCAGTCTCAGCACGGTAGAAAAAGAACGTGAACATTTCTCTCTCGTATGCTTTAACCTCCACAACCATGCCACATCAATGTGGGTATGTCCTACGCAGCGGATATTTACCAAAGAATTTTTGTCCATTGCGTCTATCTTCTCATTCAGCAAATCATCCGCCTGATGCACGCTTTCATAGAATTCTTCACTTCCCGGATATGCCCAGTCAATGCAGTGGCACGCCGCGTCAAGCGCTTTTCTCAAGTCATGCTGTATCGGGTTGAATTCATCCAGCTCCTTGATCGTCTCCCAAACCATAGAAGACATATAGTAGAAATCGTCTGCCTTCTCATCCAGCCATGCCAAATCTGCCCTTGCAATTCTGTGTTCCTGCGGCGTCGGCGCTCCGCCGCCCTCAAGTCCCGACCAAAGACGGAATGTAAGATTCACCCTCGTTCCGCACAATTCGTCCTTGAAAAATGCCTCTTTATGATTCACATCTACGCCCTGATACATTTCTCCGTTCACATAGAGCATAGATTCAAACCCGGCATTATTTCCCGCACCCGTATTGCCGTAGTCAAAAACTCCTACAACTTTTTTACCTTTCCACTCTGCGGGGATATCTACATCCTTGTGCATCCAAAGGAACAGATCCCTTCCTTTCCACGTCTCTCCTACCTTTAGGACTCCCCAGCCCTCAAAACAGTTCGGAAGCGGCGGATTCACAACACCCGCATTGTCCTCCTTCACATCAAATGTTTCCAAATGCCTGACATCCCTATATCTGTACTGCTTAAGCTCCGTTATACGCCTTTCTAATTTCCTGTCTGTTAAAAACATAATGTCCTCCTTAATACAGAATTCCTTCTTTACTCATATCCTAACATGCACTTCTTTTTATCTCAATTCAGAGAATTCTATTTTTGGTGTAAAAATCCTATATTAAGCCTTATGTTAATATTATATCAAAATTCTGTACCCACAATAGTCCAGTACAAGCTCGCTGAACATAGCGTTAGCCCAAGAAAACCATTCCCTTGTATACTTCGTATCATCATCTGCATGGAACCCCTCATGCATCAACAGTTTGCCCCCGTCTGTTGCCGCTAAAAGATCAATAATTCTTCTCTTCTCTTCTTTCGTTTCCGCCGTCAATCCCTGCATTGCAAGGGAAATGTGCCAAACATATCCCACAGGCGTGTGGGGGCTGCCTATTCCGTCAGCTTTTGTTCCCTTATAATAATAAGGATTGGCTTCACTTAGAATCAATTTTCTTGTATTTTCCGCAACTGACTCATTTCTCCCTTTATATCCTATGTAACTCATGGAGAGAAGACTCGGCACGTTGGCGTCATCCATCAGATTAAATTGTCCGAAGCCGTCCGCCTCGTATGCGTAGACTTCTCCATACCCTTCCTTCTTAGTTACAGCGTAATTCTCAATCCCTTCGTATATCTGATTCTTAAGCTCCCTGGCTTCCTCACTCAGATTCCCGTTCTTCAGGACATTTTCCGCAATCTCTTCAAGATAGCCCAACACTACAACCGCGAACATATTCGACGGCACCAAATATCCGTATGTACATGCATCGTCACTGGGACGAAAACCCGACCAAGTCATACCGATGCCGGATTTTACAAGGGCTCCTTTACCATCCCTTGAAAGAGTATCGGTAAAATAAGTGTTCCTCCTTATAAAGCGATACGGCGATTTCTCTTCATGCTCCTGTTCTGTCCTGAATACCCGAAGTATCTTTTTCACACCCTCCGTAAATGTTTCGTCAAAGTGATCCTCTCTTCCGGTATTTTTCCAAATAAGATACGCAAACTGAATCGGGTAGCAGAGAGAGTCCGTCTCATACTTTCTCTCCCACAGCCAGTCATTCATCTTAGTCTCGTCCTTCTCCCAGCAATTTCCATTTGCTTCCTCATTGAAAGCATTGGCGTACGGATCAATATTAATATACATAAACTGCCGTTTTACAAGTCCTACGAGAATGTCCGCTATTCCTTTATCTTCCTTTGCCAAAATGAGGTACGGGCGCAGCTGTGCTACGGAATCCCGAAGCCACATGGCGGGAATGTCTCCTGTAATAACATAGGACGTACCGTCCTCCAAACTCTTTACCGTCGTATCAAGCGTATTTGTGTAACAGTTCTCGAAGATTTGGTAAATCTTCGGTTCTTCCTTAAACTGTTTTTTCACTTCTACCAATATCTGCTCTATTGAAGCAGGCAGAATCTTCATTTTGCCTTTCATAAATTATACCTTCTTTATTACCTTAATCCATCCTTCCGGCGCTTCAATTTCGCCCATTTGGATACCTCTAAGCGTATCATATAATTTCTTTGTGACCGGTCCCATATCGTCCATTCCGCTTGGGAAACAAATTTCTCTGCCGTGGTCCGCGATCTTTCCCACCGGCGAAATCACTGCCGCCGTGCCGCAAAGACCGCACTCCGCAAAGTCTTTTACTTCCTCAAAAAATACTTCTCTTTCCTCTACCTCCATTCCGAGATACTCTTTTGCAACATATACAAGCGAGCGTCTTGTAATAGAAGGAAGAATCGTCTCAGATTTTGGAGTTACAAGCTTATTATCCTTTGTAATAAAGATAAAATTGGCTCCTCCCGTTTCCTCCACTTTTGTCCTGGTGGCAGAATCCAGATACATATTCTCATCATAGCCCTTATTATGCGCGTCTACAATGGCATATAAACTCATGGCATAATTAAGCCCCGCTTTGATATGCCCGGTTCCCCGCGGCGCGGCACGGTCAAAATCACATACACGAATCGTAATAGGCTTTACACCGCCCTTAAAATATGGCCCAACCGGCGTTGTAAACACTCTAAACTGATATTCATCAGCAGGCTTTACTCCAATGACCGGATTACTTCCAAACATATATGGTCTGATATACAGTGTTGCCCCCGAACCATATGGCGGAACAAAATCCGCATTTGCCGCAACCACTTTCTCAATTGCTTCCAAGAATCTCTCTTCCGGAAATGGCGGCATCTGAAGCCGCACAGCACTGTCCACCATTCTCTTCGCATTCAAATCCGGACGAAACGCCACGATGTGACCGTCCTTTGTAGTGTATGCTTTCAATCCCTCAAAAATAGTCTGCGCATACTGAAGAACCCCGGCGCATTCGTTAATCACAACATTGGCGTCAGAGGTTAACTCTCCCTCGTCCCATGCCCCGTCTTTATAATTAGAGACATACCTTTTCTCCGTCTGCATATATCCGAATCCCAAATTTCCCCAGTCGATGTCTTTTTTACCCATTGTTTCTTCCTCCGTCATACTGTCCTAATAAATCATTGTTACCTGTCCGCCATGCTGATCGCTTCAATTCCCACGCTTCCGCCTCTCACAACTTCAATTGTGTGGAACTCTTCTTTCATAAGCTTGATAAGAGAGTCGTTTCTTGAAGCTGTCTGCACGAATTCCAACAGAAGGCTGTCCTTGCCATAATCTATAATTTTCGCCTGAAAGGACTGGGCTATCTGGAAAAGCTCTTCCTTATCTTCCCTGGTACACTTCTTAACCTTTACATAAAGAAGCTCTTTCATACAGACTTCGCTGTTTGTAAAATCAATCACTTTAATTACTTCAACAAATTTATTCAACTGTTTCTTAATCTGCTCAAACGTCTCGTCGTCGCTGACCGTTTCAATTGTCATCCTGGAGATCGTCGGATCCTCCGTGGTTCCTACCGTAAGGCTTTCAAGGTTATATAATTTCCCCGCAAAAAGTCCTGATATCTTAGGGAGTACACCTACCTGATTCTCTACATATAATGAAATCCACCGTTTTCTCATTGCATTATTCATGTCCGTTCCCTCCTAACAATCCATCAGCATATCTTCTAAGGTTCCGCCCGGCCTGATCATCGGATATACAATGTCCTCCGGATCAAGAATAAACTCAATCAAAGTCGGCGCATTTGTATTCTTCTTTGCCTCTTCAAACGCTTCCTTTACCTCTTCCGGCTTAAACACACGGATTCCCTTCGCTCCGTAGCTTTCTGCAAGCTTAATAAAGTCCGGGGTATACGGAGGACATTCACATCCCGCCGTTCCACATTTGCCCTCGCATTCTTTCCTCGCCCTGAGACAGGTCATGGAGTAACGTTTTCCATAGAATAGTTTCTGCCACTGGCGTACCATCCCAAGATAATTATTATTAAATACACAGAGAATCAGAGGAAGCTCCTGCCCCACTGCCGTGGCAAATTCCTGAATGTTCATCTGCATGCCGCCGTCGCCGGAAATCGCAATAACCGGCATATCCGGATTGCCGATCTGTGCTCCGATTGCTCCCGGGAAACCGTAACCCATCGTTCCAAGTCCGCCGGATGTCAGCAGCCTCTTGTTCTCATCCAACTCCAAATACTGTGTCGTAAACATCTGATGCTGTCCAACGTCCGTTACAACAATGGCTTTCTCAAATGTTTCATTGATTGTCTCTATAATCTTCTGCGGTGTGAGAACCGGCTTCTCCTTCATCTTTAAAGGATGCTCCGCCTTCCATTTCTCAATCTGCGTCATCCAGCCCTCTTCCGCGTCCACCTTCGACACGTACTCGAGCATTTTCTCCGCTGCCTCCTTTGCATCTGCTACGATCGGCACATCCACATGGACATTCCTTGAAATAGACGCCGTATCAATATCAATATGCACAATCTGCGCCTTAGGCGCAAATTCATGAATTCTTCCCGTAATGCGGTCGTTGAATCTTGTTCCGATGGAAAATAATAAATCGCACTCACTCACGGCCATATTTGCCGCATATCTGCCGTGCATCCCAAGATTTCCAATGAACAGAGGATGATTTGTGGGAATTGCGCCGCGCCCCATAATGGTTGTAATAACCGGAACGTTTGTGATCTCTGCAAGTCTTGTAAACGCTCCGTTGGCACCTGCTATATTCACGCCGCCGCCTGCCAAAAGCAGAGGACGTTTTGCTTTATTCAACATCTTAATCGCCCGCTTCAGCTGTCCGATATGTACTCCCGTGTTCGGTCTGTAGCCTCTGATATTAACATATTCAGGGTATTCCGGGCTTCCAAGCTCGCCCATTACGTCTTTCGGAAGGTCAACGATTACCGGTCCCGGTTTGCCCGTTCTTGCTATATAAAACGCTTCCTTTACAATTCTTCCCAAGTCTTCCCGTTTCTGAACCGTAACGCCGTATTTACAGATACTTCTGGTAATGCCGATAATATCTACTTCCTGAAACGCATCATTACCAATAAGATTTCTCGCCACCTGCCCTGTAAAGCATACGAGCGGCACACTGTCATAATTGGCTGTGGCGATACCGGTTACAAGATTCGTTGCGCCTGGTCCGCTTGTCACAAGGCATACGCCGACCCTGCCTGTGCTTCTCGCATACGCGTCAGCCGCATGAACCGCCGCCTGCTCATGCCTCGGCAGAATCACCTTTGTGTAATCTTGTTTATATAATTCATCGCTGATATCAATGGTACACGCCCCCGGATATCCGAACAAGATATCAACTCCCTCTTCTCTTAAAGCTTTTACAAGCAGCTTATTCCCGCTAATCTTCCTCATATATTAATCCTCCTTCGGCAAAATCTGCAATTAATAGGTTTATTATAAGTTTTTCTCCTCTTTTTTGCAACCGAAGCTTTTTAAGCAATTTTACGCATTTTCCGGTCAAGATACATCAAGAACCATGCCGTGATCACAATTCCTTTCAATATACTGGAGATAGAGATACTCCACCAGATTCCGTTCAGTCCAAGCGGCGTTTTCATCAATACAAACGCCATCGGAATACGCGCCGCCGTCAATACAATACTGGAAACCGACGGTGGAATTGTCTTTCCAAGTCCCGAAAAAGCTCCCGCCGTCGTAAGCTCTATGCACATAAAAAGCTGGGATACTGCCAATATTTTCAGATAGTCCACTCCCATAGGCAAAACTTGAGCCTCCGGAATAAAGATTCTAAATATGACACCCGGGAATACAAAGAGTACAAACGTACAGAAAATTCCCCATACCACTTCGATACCGATGGCAATCTTATATCCTTTTACAATACGTTCCTTGTTGCCCGCACCGAGATTCTGCGCCATAAATGCATTTACCGCGGCTCCAAAGCCTTCCGCCGTCATCCACGAAATAGACTCAATCTGAGAACCTACTTTCTGTACCGCAATGGCGCTGTCTCCAAAGCCGGCAATAAGTCTGGCAATCGTCATGGAAATGCCGGTGAAAATCATGCTTTGAATCCCTATTGGAAGACCTATTTTTATAATTTCCTTAAGACTTCCCATATCCATTTTCTTAAGGATACGCACTTTACAAAAAATCATCTGATCCTGCACTGCATAAGCAACAAACACACCCGTTACTATCATTTGAGCAAACACCGTCGCAACTGCGGCTCCCATTACGCCCATCTTTGGAAACGGGCCAATGCCGAATATGAGCACCGGGTCTAAAACAATATTGATGACCAGACCCGCCGCCGTTGCAAGAAACGAGGTTCTGCTGTTTCCCATCGCCGTCATGATTCCTGTAAATATCTGGTTTAGAAATGAAAACACAACCGCGCCGCATGTAATCCGAAAATAAATTTCTGCATCCGCCACAACCTGCGGACTGTTCAGTTTAAAAAACCCGATTAACGGATGGGCAAATAAATTCGCGATGATTCCGTACAGCGCTCCCGTCACGATACCAAACTGCAGGGCTGTTTCCGCAAATCCGACGGCTTTCCTCTCCGCTTTGGCTCCCAAAGCATGTCCTGCTTTCACCTGACCGCCCATTTTCGCAATCGTTGCAATACCATTGGCAAGCCACATATACATACCGGCCGCCCCCACCGCCGCCACAGCATTGCTTCCTACTCTTCCTATCCAAAGCATATCCGTCAGATTATATGCCATCTGAATCAGGGACGTCGCCATAATCGGAAGTGCAAGTCCTGATAAAGAAGGGAGAATCGCTCCCTCAAGTAAATTAACATTTTTCCTCATTTGTCTGCCTCCTAATATCATTGCCGGATATAATATACGTCAATCTTTATAAGCATAGCACTATTTGAACCGAATGAAAACATAAGACCACAAAATTTTCTTTTAAAATATCTTATTTGATATTTACTATTAATAGATATTGTCTATAAATGCCATTCTTAAAATCAATTTGTATGCAAATAGCGGATATTGTATGATAAAAATGATATTGTGATGAAAGGAGGGCATATATAATGAAAGAAGTTCAAATCCAAAGAGTAACGAAAGCATTAGGTCTCAAACGGCAGATTATCGGTATCCGTTTTCTTGTATTTAAGAAAGAATATGACGCAAGTAACGGAATAGAAGAAAACAATACTACTCTTTGCAGCCTTGCCCAAAAAGCGGGAGGAGGAAAACGGGTAAAAGCAAAAGCAGCAAATTTTCA
>CANAZK010000057.1 GCA_947366105.1 uncultured Lachnospiraceae bacterium
AGCTTTATCCAGTAATGTAATGAGAGTATGACGTCCCGGAGCCGACTCCGCAAAACGAATTGCAGCTTCAACCTTAGGAAGCATAGAACCCTTTGCAAACTGTTCCTGTGCAATATATTCTTTTGCCTGTTCGACTGTGATATCAGAGAGCCATTCCTGATTCTCTTTTCCCCAGTTGATGGCGACTTTCTCGACAGCAGTCAGAATTACAAGATAATCTGCTCCCAACTGTGCTGCAAGAAGGCTGCTTGCGTTATCCTTATCGATAACCGCATTTGTTCCCACAAGTCTTCCGTCTTCGTCGCTTACAACCGGAATTCCGCCTCCGCCGCATGTAATAACAATGTGACCGGCATTCACAAGCGTTCTGATTGTTTCAAGTTCACGAATTCTTTTTGGCATTGGAGAGGCTACAACTACGCGGTATCCTCTTCCGGCATCCTCCATACATTTCACGCCGTTGGCTTCGTTCTTTTCCGCCTCTTCTTTCGTTAAAAATCTTCCGATTGGTTTCGTCGGATTTTCAAAAGCTTCATCTTCCGGATCCACTTCTACCTGGGACAGAATTGTGGATACTTTTCCGTCAATTTTCCTGTCAAGCAATTCATATTTGATTGCATTCTGCAAATCAATTCCGATATACCCCTGACTCATCGCAACCGACGTCGGAAGCGGAATCTGCTTATCAGTCTCTCCTGCAACAACAAGGTTATCCATGGCGTTCTGAATCATTCCTACCTGCGGTCCGTTTCCATGTGTCACGATAATATCCATTCCCTGTTCTGCAAGGTCTACAATCACTTTCGCAGTTTTCGCAACCGCCTCTTTCTGCTCCTCAATATCTTTACCTAATGCGTTACCGCCGAGAGCAATGACAACTTTTTTCTTCTCCATAGCTGCCTCCTAATTTATTTTTCTTATGCCTCAAATCCAAGTTTTTTAGCATATGCCACGATAGCTTTCTCAAAGCAGTCGATTGGCGGATGCACTGTACCTGCGCCGATCTGTCCTTTTCCTGCTACCTTATTTGCAATACCGGTGTTGATAACCGGTGTAATACCTTTTTCAACAACTAATCTTGCATCAATACCTAAGCAGATTCCCTGGAAGTTCCATGTCGGAACCGTAAAGTTAGGGTTTCTGTCGATTACGATTTCCATCATTTCGTTGCTTGTTCTAAGCGCGTCTTCGTATCCGCCTGCACCAACGAATCTTGTAACAGCCGGAGCAGCGATCATCGCCATACCACCAACACCGAATGTTTCTGTAATAGCGCTGTCACCCATATCAGGACATGCATCCTCTGCATCATAGCCTGTGAAGTAGAGTCCCTGCGGTGTATTAACCGGACCTGTGAACCACTCGTCGCCCATACCTGCGATACGGATACCAAATTCATAACCGTTACGGCACATAGCTGTAACAATTGTTCCGTCTGTTCCTGTGCGTGCAGCATCCATAACCGCTTTGCCTGTTGCCATCATGATATTTAAGAAGAACTGATCTGTGTCAGCCAAGAACTTAATTACATCATAACGGTCTTTTTCGTCCATATCCATAGCCGTGATGATCGGAGCAACCTCTTTTAAGAATGCAAGTGAAGCCGCGATGTTTCTTTGGTGGAACTCATCACCCATTGCAACTGCTTTAGCCACAAGCGGATTCACAGCAAGTCCATTCTCCATAGAACGGAGAGCTTTTCCAAGTGTCGGGCCTAAAACATCTCTCATCCAGCGGAGTCTCTCCACTACTTCTTCATCATAAGCGCCGAAGCGGAGAACCTTGCCGATACCTTCGTTCATTGTACAATAAGCTTTATTTCCGTCTGTTGCATTTTCAACAACAAATACCGCCATATTCGGAGATGTGATACCTCCCATTGGTCCTACCGCGTTGCAGTGGTGGCATGGAATGAATTTAATTTCTCCGTTTTCAAGCATTCTTCTTGCTTCTTCTTCTGTCTCTGCCCATTCCTCAAACATAACGGCGCCCACACATGAGCCCTGCATCGGATCCGGCATGTTTTTATATTCTACCGGAGGACCTGCGTGAAGAATTACCTTTCCATTGTTCTCTGCAAACTGTGGAATTACTTCTTTTGCACGGACATTGTCCCTTAAGATCGGCTGGCTTCCAACCACCTTAGCGATAACCTCACGGTTCTTCTCATCAATTCCCTCGTAGTTTCTTAAGAAGTTAAGTGTCTTGATTAACTTCACATTTCCACCTGCCGGCGGCATCCAGTCATACTGAACAACTTCGCATCCGAACTGTTCCGTTACTTCTGCAAAGCTCTTAAGTCCGATATTGATTACTCTTGGCTTCTCAGAAAGCAATTCACGCAATTTATCTGAAGGCGTATTCTTGGCTACATCAGCAACTTCCTTTGCACGAATTTCTTTTACCGGCTCTTCAAAATCTCTTCCGATTGCACGGATTGCCGTACGGCATGCGAGTTTATTGTTTTCACAGACAATAACGCCGACTTCTTTTAATTTATTAACGGCTTCATCATATCCCTGATAGTCTCTTCTTGTACCGCACACTGTTGCGATAAAGAACACTTTTCTTCCTGCCGCTGCCGCTTTGTCACGTAATTCAACGATTGTAGGAAGAAGTGAACCGGCCATGTCGGCATGAGAGCCGTATCCAAGCATAATATCAAGAAGAACTACGCCTGTTGATTCATCATCAACTGCCTCCTGCATGCATTCGATACGCTTTGCAGGGTCAATCATAGGATGCGGCTTACCCTGTGTATAAGCATCGTCGCCCAAGTCAACTACAACGTTTCCATCTAACTGAAGCATATATCCTTCGATGTCCTCTGGCGGCACTTTACAGTTCATAGCGTCTTTGATCAACATAGCCGCTTCGTTAGCAAGTGTTCCTCCTGAGTAGTAAGCTTTAATCGTTTTTCCGTCTTCTGCTTTAAAGAATGTAGACTCGTCAACATCGGCCGTTGCTTCCGGAATCTCCTGACCTCTGACAAGGCTAACTGCAAGGCGGGCAGCCTCGTCCAACGTATAAGCGTGGTAGAAGTTCTCCTCATGGAATTCAGGCTTCTCACCAACGAATAACGTAACCACCGGTTTACTGAAGTTAGAAAGTCTTGCGGAAATTCTGTCTCTAACCTCTTTTGCAGGCGGTTTAGAAACGATTACAAGTACCTTAACCGCATCATCGTCTTCCATAGCGTCAATCATATCCATCATTGTGATTCCGCCGATAGCTGCGTTTAAGTCACGTCCGCCGATACCGATAGCATTTGTAACGCCTTCGCCTAATCTGTCAATGATTGTTGTAAGCTCTTGAATACCTGTTCCTGAAGCGCCGATGATTCCGATAGATCCCGGCGTTACATTGTTCGTAAACGCAATCGGAACGCCCTGGATAATACCTGTACCACAGTCAGGACCCATAACTGCAAGTCCTTTTGCATGAGCTTTTTCTTTTAATTTCTTCTCGTCTTCAATTGTAACGTTATCGCTGAACATGAATACGTTCAAGCCTTCATCAAGAGCACGGTCCGCCTCTAAAGCTGCGTATGCGCCAGGAATAGAAATAACCGCCAAGTTAGCCTCCGGCATTTTCTGAAGAGCTTTATCCCATGATTTCACGCTCTCAGCGCCTTTCTTCTCATTGCTTGCCGCCGCCTGTTTTTTGAAGAATTCATCGCATTCAGCCATGATTGTATCAAGAACAGCCTCATCGTCAATATCTGCAACAACAACCATGTCGTTTGCCGTAGCTTCCATTAATTCCTCTGTATCTAATCCGCTCTGTTTGAAAATATCTTTATTTGCAGGCGTCGCCATCATGATAGACACCTTCTTAACGCCATCGATAGCAGAAATGTGGTTTGTGAGAAGCATTAAAACCACTGAGTCATGATAACTTCCTTTTTGAACAACTGTTTTTAACATATCTTTTATTCTCCTTAACTTAGTGAATTAATCGGCAAATCTGTTTTTGTGGTCATATCTGTCAAAGTGAATATCATCACTTTTCAGGTATTCAACAATTTCATCTACAACTTCGATTCCACCGTTTTCATAAGCTTTGTCTCTTCTCATAACAGCTCTTTCACCCGGATAGTAAACTTTGCCGTAACCCGGAGCCGCTTTCATTTCGCCAAGTTCGTCACATGTCTGAGACATATTCTTCATGAACTGCTCTGCACCGCAGAATCTTTCCGGATCCATAACGATAATCATCTGTCCAAGCTCACGTCCTTTTGAACAGTCATGGTACATAGAACTTACGTGTTTGCCAAACGGCACTCCAAGAAGGATGCCGGAAAATACGTCTACCATCATCATGAGACCGTATCCCTTAGCGCCTGCGATCGGTACAAGCGCATTTACCTTGTATGGATCTGTTACAGGTAAGCCTTCCTCGTCCACTGCCCAGTCTGCCGGGATTTCAGCTCCCTGAGATCTCTTGTCAAGAATCTTGCCCCATGCCTGAACTGTTGTAGCCATATCAAATACAACTGTTCTGTCATCGGCTGTCGGCGCTGCAAATGAAATCGGGTTTGTTCCGTAATACGGTTCTGTTCCGCCGTAAGGCACTGCCATCGGGTCAGACTGGCAGAATGTGATTGCAAGAAGCCCTTCTTTTGCACACATCTCTGTATAATATCCGATCGACCCTGTATGTGAAATATTAGACATACCTACAACTGCGATACCGCTTTCTTTTGCCATTTCAATTGCTTTCTCTGTTGCCTTTGTAGCCACATAGTAACCGATGCCGTTGTCTCCATCCATGATACCTGAACAAGGGCCTGTCTGTTTCCATGTGATATTCGGTTCATGGGTAATTCCGCCTTTTGCAATTCTCTCTGTGTAGTATTCAACACGCACTGCACCGTGTGAAGCATATCCTCTTTCATGAGACCATGTGAGAATCTCCGCTGTCTGCTCAGCGTGTTCTTCCTTCAATCCGCCCTGCATCATTTTGTTTTTCATTAAATCTTTTAATTCCTGACGAGCAAGTTTCATATTTCTTTACCTTCCTTATTTTTATAATTGAACTTCTCTGTTGCAATCTTTAGAGTAGATGTAAGCTAAATCTTCACCGCGTCCTACCGCATAGCAAGCCTGCGGACAGTATGCGTCCAAGAACATGTAATCGCCCTTTTTAACCGGTACCCACTCATCGTCCACACGGTACATGCCTTTTCCGGACAAGAAATACATTCCGTGTTCCTGAAGATGTGTTTCAATATATCCGTGAGACGCTCCTAATTTGAATTTCAAAATGTGCATGTTCATATCAAATCCGAAATTACTTGCAGCCGGGAGCAAGTCCTTAATATGGCAGTTATCCATGCCTTCATATTCAATCCATTCCATGTCGTTCGTGTTAGCAACCACTGTATGTGCGGCATAACCTTCGATTGTTTCATATCTTCGTCTGTATACAAACATAGAAGCGTCTGCTCCGCTTACATTCTCAAAGCAGATGTCTTTTCCTGCCGGTGAATACATATAACCGCCTTCCGTAAGCGTTGCTTCTTCATCAGCATTTTTTACCTTTACCTCACCGTTAATTACAAACAGGAATGTTTCAATTCCTTCCCCGCCGATTCCTTTTGCATTCTTTCCGCCGGCATGCGCTGTCACAAGATAGTCTGCAAAAGAAGCTCCCATAGCAGGTGTGGCCAAAATTGTCACATCGCAGTTCTCATATCCCGGGATTGCATTCTTTACGATTCCGTCCGGCTCAAGAAGTACCCAGTTTTCTTTCTTAATTACGGAGCGTGTCAGCAAAAGCTCCTCTCTGTAACCTGTCTGTTTGTTTAAATAGCTCATGTTCTTTTCCCTCTCTTTCTTAATTTAATTCTTAAAATTTAATTCTGTGGTCAACCAGATTTTATACTTATATTATGCACATGATATCCAAATTTTTCAATAGACATTTTGAACAAATTACTCTAAAACATTTTGTATATAATGCATTTTTTTGCTTTTTCTCACAAATTCTCTTCCCTTTCCAAAACTTCATGTTATAATACATATGATTGAAATTTTAATTATTTTTCAACCACTTTTTACATTTTGCTTTAGGAGGTACTTATGCTGCAGATTAGAGAACTTGATTTTAATTACAGTAATTATTCAAAAAAAGCAATCATATATTCCGATTCGGATTATACCGCAAAAGCAGCCGTACTATATTTTCACGGAGGCGGACTTTTATACGGGGACAAAACCGATCTGCCCGACTACCATATAGAACGTCTGACATCTTCAGGATATACCGTTATCTCTTATGATTATCCGCTGTCGCCGTCCGCAAAACTTCCGCTTATCATGGAGGATGTCTGTGCATCCATTAATCATTATATCGAAAACAGCACGGAATATGTCCAAAGTTCTATTCCATATTTTCTTTGGGGCCGCTCGGCAGGCGCATATCTCTGCCTGATTGCAGCGGCACACGGCAGGCTTACCGCCCCTCCGAAAGGAATATTATCTTATTATGGATACGGCTTTCTGTGCAATAACTGGTTTCATACCCCAAGTAAATTTTACTCCTCTTTACCGAAGGTGGATTCCTCATGCCTTTCGGCTGTACCAAACGAGATACACACAACCGGAAAACTTGACACTCATTACAGCGTGTACGTATACGCAAGACAGAACGGCTGTTGGAAGGATTTAATCTATGACGGACGGGAAAAGTTTTTCCTGTTGGATTATTCCCTCCGCACATGCGATAAACTTCCTTGTCCTCTCTTCTGCGCGCACAGCATGGGAGATACTGACGTACCATATGAAGAATTCCTTGAGCTATGCGCCAAATATAATGCCCAGCGGTATATTGCATCGTGCAGTACACACGACTTTGACCGCGATACAAATGCTCCGGCAACACGCTCCCTTTTGGATTCGTCCATTACATTTCTCAATAAAATTCTTTCATAAGCTTTATAGTAACAGAGTGGAATACAAAACGCATTCCACTCTGTTTTTCACTTTTGTAAAACTATTTTTCTAAAGTTGTTCCCTTTCTAAACCGAGCGCATGACGGCATGTTTTTCATAAGTACATAGAATACAATTCCTGTCGGGATAGTTGCCGTAAAGAACGAAACATCTACATTCAAAAGTCCGATTACAGCGCCGACAGCAATCGCAATAATTGCCGCCCAGTTAATTCCCGCATGGTTTCCGTTGTCATCATATAAGTCGTCCAGCACCTCTTTTGTAACATTTCTCTTGTGAAGAATAAAGAAGTCTGTAATAAGTACTGCAAAAATCGGCGCGAAGAATGCGGAATAAATTTTAACAAACAAATCAAGTCCCGCTGCCGAGCTGTCATTTGTAAGAATCCACGGACAAGTAGCTACCGCGAGAACACCAACCAAAACAACCGCAGTTCTATGCTTAATCTTGAATACGTCCATGAAAGCGTATGCCGGCGGAATTACGTTGCTTGCAAGGTTCGTAGAAAGCTGTGCAAAAATAATAAATCCTAATGTTACAAGAAGAACAACTTTATTATCTACCATCTCCGCAAACGCATTAATCGGATTTGCAATACCTGTGGCTGTAGAAGCCATCGCTCCGATAAGACCAAGAAGCACCGTTGCCGGAACCATTGCACAGAAGTAAGACGCTCCACGCGCCACAGAGGAATATCCCGCTTTCACCTCACGTGAGTAATCTCCCGCGTTGAGCATAACCGTCGTACTATTGCCAAAGAAAGCAATGACCGCACCGATAAACGGCATTCCCCATTTTCCGCTGTGACCCATCAATTTGTCGCCGATTACGTCGCCGTACTGGGTAATACAAATATATAACAAATAAATCATGGCAATGGAAATAACTACGCCGCCGATATTTCCTACCCATTTTGCTCCTTGGAATCCTTTGATAGACAGAAGAATCTGTATCAGCTGGAAAGCAATAAAGAACACCCAGATATTATCAAATCCAAAGAATACTATGGAAATATTATTAAGGGCGGCGCCCCCCAACCATGTTTGGAATCCATACCACACGATAGCCGGAAGGCCTCGAATCAGCACCGGAATCGAACTTCCCTTCGTACCGAAAGCGCTCTTTAACTGAATGGCATACGGCGCGCCCGTCTTATAGCTGAACTGGTCGTTCGCCGCAATACCGATAATTAGAATCATGGAACCGATAAACACTGCAAGAAACAGCTGAACCAAATTCAACCCTTTTTCAAGCTGGGCAGAGCCCATTGTCAGCGTACCGATGGAAATACATCCTCCCAGCCATAACATTGTATTGGAACCCCAGCCCATAATACGATCCTGCGCTTTAATCGGAGCCAAAGAACTGGCTTCTTTTTTCACATCATTTTTTACTTCACTCATAACTCTCTCCTATTTTCTGTTTTATTTTACCGGTGTAATGTATGCGCCGTATCCGACGGCCTCTTCCTTGTACATACCGTCCTCGGCAACAACTCTGCCTCTGATGATCGTGCAGACCGGAGCGCCTTTTCCTTCTAAACCGTCAAAGCATGAAACATGACCTTTTGTCAATAATTTCTCCTGTTCACATTTCCAAGCCTTCTCAGGGTCAAGAATTACGATATCTCCGTCAAATCCCAGTTCAAAAGCTCCCTTGCGTCCGTAAAGACCGAATACCTTCGCAGGATTATAGTCCATCACCTTAGAAATGAGCGTCGGGCATAAACCTTTTTTATGGACAACCATATCAAACATCATCGGCAGGAAGAACTGGATTGCATTTAAACCTCCCCATGCATGCCAAATGTCCTTTGTTGCATTATCCTTTTCTTCATCTGCTGCCGGCGAGTGGTCGCTTCCCACGCAGGATAATGTTCCGTCCAAAACATAATCCCACATTTTTTCCATGTCCTCTTGTTTTCTCATCGGCGGGGTACATTTCGCAGGAGCGCCTTTCTCAAATACAAAGTCCTCGGTAAATCCAAGATAGTGCGGACAAGTCTCGGCAGTGATCGGAAGCCCTTCATGGATAGCATCTTTTACGACCTGGGCAACCATCGGATGGCTTACATGGCAGATATGCACCCTTCCGCCCGTAGCGCGTGCCATATCAATTACATTCTTTGTAGCAACATATTCTGTCCACACGTCATGAGAATCCAAGAAATCCCGAATTTTCTCTTCGTTCGTACGCCCTTCCTTGGCCTTTGCTTCCTTTTCCATCTCATATACCTGACCCCACTCTTCACAGTGGAACCCACAAAGCGCATTATAAGGCTTCAAAATCTCCAACGCTTTACGCACATTGCCCATGTTTACCGTCGGAAACAGATCGCCGTTCGGACATGTAAATCCTTTAAAAGCCGCAACACCGCAATTGTGAAGATCAACCAAATCATTCATATTATTCTTTACAGAACCTTCTTTTTCATCATAGTCGCCTACGATGCCTCCCCATAATGCATAGTCTACAACCGAGTGTTTACTGATTAATCCCATTTTCAAATCAAAGATTTCTTTGTTCATCAATGAAGGATCATTGTTGAGAGGCATATCAATCAGTGTTGTACAGCCCGCAGCCGCAGCCGCACGTGAACCTGTCTCAAAATCCTCCCGGTACTCGAATCCCGGCTCGTTTAAATGTGCATGGCAGTCAATGATGCCAGGGAACACATAGTTTCCTTTTGCATCAATCACCTCTTTTGCTTCCACTTCCGCTCCCGGTGCAAGGAATGCTGCATATTTACCGTCGTCAATTACAACCGTTGCCTCGTAAATACGATCCGGTGTCACCAGCTTCCCGTTTTTAATCGCTAAATCATACATAACTCTCTCCTCCTTTTACTTGTGTCTGATATTGCGGTTTTATTTATTTTCTGCTACCATAATATGTGCCATGTCCCACAAAAATGTTAGGAGGTACACTATCATGGAGTGCAAAATCACACAAATGTCCAAGTTTGCAGCCGCTATACTCAAAAACAGCCAAACCGGAACCGTTCACTCTGTCTATCGAAAGACTATTAATATAGAATTTGACAGCGGTCTTCTCGCCCTTCAGGCAGAATACTCGCCGCTCTCTCCAATCAGTCTTATCACAGCGCTTAACGAAACTTCCATGGAATCACTCGGACTTTCTCACGGAACCGCCGTATATATATCTGAGTCTTCCATTATAATTCAATCACATACATTCTTTTTTGATTTCTCCGAAATCACGGACCTTGCTTTTTCACCTTCTTTGACGCCGCCGGCGCTTCAGAAGCTGAATACAAACCTTGAAAGCATACTGCGCACCTCTGCCACAGGGGGATTCGACTCCATCTTTCACGTATACTGGAACATTGCCGATTCCCTTCCGTCGCTGATACTAGAAGGCGCCAGCAATTATATAACCCGTGCCTATCATTTTATCCAGCGGGAAGACTACCCGTCCGCAGCGTCGGCTCTTACCCGTCTGATCGGACTTGGCACCGGACTCACCCCTTCCGGAGATGATTTTCTGTGCGGAGTACTCGCCGGACTTCTCCTTATCGGCAAAGCGGACTCTGACTTTGCATTGTGTCTCAAAGAAGAGGTTAACTCCTGCCTGCATAATACCAATGACATCAGCCGGGCATTCCTCATATGCGCGTTAAACAACCAGTTCAGCCTTGCGGTGAATTCCCTCTGCCTGCCTTCCTCCGAAACCGATATCAAAAAAAGCTTCATGGAAATCGGACATTCTTCCGGATTTGATACTTTATGCGGCGTCTTCTTTATCGTAAACATCTTAAAATATTAAAAATTAGGGCGGAGATTCTATTATCTACCGCCTCTTATGTTTTGGTTATATTGTATAGTTATCTGTTTTCACATATACGTTTCTTGTATATACTGCTTATTATAGATGATTTCATGACACATTTCATTGGTGTAATGCGATAAAAAACAGAAGCAAGCTTTATCCGTATTGGATAAGACTTGCTTCTATTAATTATTTTTCTAGATATTTCGCAAGAATCTCATTTAAATCTCCAACAATGCCGTAGTCTGCAATGTTGAAAATAGGAGCTTCTTCGTCTTTATTAACAGCAATCATAAGTTTTGTATCTTTGATACCCTCTGTATGCTGAATTGCTCCAGATACTCCGAAGGAGACACAAATACGAGGCCTGATTGTATATCCTGTCTGTCCGATCTGATGCTCAAACGGGATAAACCCCGTGTCTACAAGAGGTCTTGTTCCTCCGATTGCCGCGTCAAGGCTGTCTGCAAAAGATTTTAAAAGCTTGAAGCTTTCCTCCTCTTCCGTTCCCCGTCCTCCTACAACTACTATCTCAGCGGCAAGAATGCTGTCCGCATTAGAAGCAGCCGGACGTTTTTCAACAACTTTTACTTTTGATGCCGGCGCTTTGATATCAAGATATTTCACTTCCGGCACTTTCTCCTCCTTTGCTTCATACGGAGTATAAACCCCAGGTCTTACCGTCATCATCTGCGGATAACAGCCTTCTTTCGTAACAATCGTCACAAACACGTTCTCACCAAACGACGGTTTATTCTGTTTGATATAGTAAGATCCGTTTTCTCTCGTTCCTACTAATAATTCCGTACAGTCCGCTGTCAATCCGCACCCTAATTTTGCAGCAACACGGGAGAAAACAGAACGTCCTGTAATTGTTGCCGGAACAAGCACGCTTGAAGGATCTATTTCCCTAATCATATCCGCAATTACAGAGCTTAAGGCATCATCCTGGAACGCACAGTCACTCTCCGTCTTCACAGCATAAATTTCATCAACATCAAGTCTGCCCATCTGTCCGATAAGGGTCTCGCAATCCTGTGAAACAACCACCGCCATAATCTTCTCCGCAGTAGTCTCTTTAATGAAATGCGCTGCCGAAACCAGTTCTGCCACAACAGTTTCTATATTACCGTTATAGTGTTCTGCAAAAACACAAATTCCATTAGCCATTTAATTCTTTCCTTTCTCAATCTCGATTAATTCCTTAATCTTTGCCGCCATCTCTTCAGGTGTACCCGTCATCATCACAGCTCTCCTTGTCCTCTCCGGCGAAAATGAATCCGTTACGATTGTCGGCGAACCTTTGATACCGATTTCTTCAGCGTCAAACTGAAGCTCTGCATTTGTATAAGTTTCCAACGGTTTATTTTTTGCCGCACGTTTCGTACGAAGCGTGGCAAGGCGAGGTTCGTTGCAGCCAAAGCACACTGTCATAAGCGCCGGAAGCTCTGCTTCCATTACAACCTCTTCTCCCTGATATTTCTTTACAGCCCGGATCGTATCTGCTCCGTCATATTGGACAGCCGAAATTTCAGAAATATGCGGTATGTCAAGATACTCCGCAACCATTGCTCCAACCTGTCCTGTTGCGCCGTCCGAAGAAAGCGCGCCGCTTAAAATCAAATCAAATTTTCCGTATTTCTCAATTGCCCTTGCAAGCGGTTTGGCTGTGGCAATTGTATCGGCTCCGCCGAGGCATCTGTCCGAAAGAAGCACACTTTCATCGCAGCCCAGCGCCATAGCGTCTCTAAGCGCCTTCTCAGCTTCCGGAGGTCCCATTGTGAATACGACAACCTTACCTTCTGTCTGCTCTTTTAAAATCATCGCTTCCTCAATCGCATTCAAATCGGCAGGGTTAATCATTCCCTCGGAACTCGCACGCACAAGCGAGTGAGTTTCCGGGTCAACTGATACATCATTAGAAACAGGAACCTGTTTAATAAGAACTGCTATATTCATATTTATCTCCTTATCTAACTCAAATCAATTCTTAATTTTATTTCTCTACAAGACGGCTGAATGCCCAGTTCTCAAGCAACGGCGTTGACTCACCCTTCATAATGAGTTTTGCCAAATCGCGGCTTGCTGCAGGCGCTTCGATAACACCGTTTCCGCCGTAACCCGTTGCAACCATATATCCTTCGATTGTCGTCTCGCCAAGTACCGGCCAAAAATCCTTCGGCTCTGCCCTGTAGGATAACCATGAAGATACAAGACCGCTGTCTACAATACCAGGTACTTTTTCGTCTAACTGGTCTAACAGGAAGTCGATGAAGTAGTCGTCTGTTCCGCCTGTTGCAGGCAGTTTATCAGGATCCCACTGCCCCGCATGCATTGGATTGTTCAAATCCATTGAAAGGTGTGATTTGCAGATAAAAATGTTATCGCCGGCTCTTAATGCGTAAAATTCAGGATATTTAAGTACCGGGAATGTATATCCAAGTTTCTTTCCCGGAGGGCATAAGAAGAACGCTTCCGCTTTTGTGTGCCAGATCGGAACATCAACGCCCACCATATCTCCTGTGATTTTGCTCCATGGGCCTGTACAATCAACCACAACGTCAAACTCATAATCGATGCCTTCACTTGTCTTAAGCCCTTTAATCTTGTTATCAACTACTTTCACTTCCGTAACTTCCACACCGGTCTTAACTGTTCCGCCATTTGCCTGAAGCTTCTTAGCGTATGTGTTGGAAATCATTGTCCCGTCAAAGTAGCCGTCGTCCTCCGTATATCCTGCTCCAAGGATATTGTCTGTGTTGATATCAGGAAGAATCTCTTTGATTCTTTCTTTGTCTGTAATATATTCTCCAGTGTAGCCTGCCGCCTTTGCAAGGGCGATGCCTGTCTTGATTACTGATTCTACTTCCTTATTAGTAGCAACTACAAGCGTACCTGTCTTGTCGAAACCTGCAGAACCTTTCTCCTCAGCTTCCATTTTCAGGTAAGATTCAAAACCATAAAGCCTTACATCCCAGTACCTGTTTTTTAAAGAATCGTCAAACAGACATACAGTACCCGCTGATTTTGCCGTCGAAGCTCCTCCGATTGTATTTTTCTCAAACACAATAATCTCTGCATCATCGTAAAGGCTTAAATGATATCCGAGACATGTTCCTGAAATACCTCCGCCAATGATACCAATACGTTTCTTTTTCATAGTGTTACCTTCCTTTCTTTTATCACTAACATGACCTATTTCATGTTATCTACTTTTAAAACAGTTTTTAGTAATACTTCACAGCCTTTTCCTATATCTTCTTCTGCCGTGTATTCATATCTTGAATGGCTTACGCCCCCTTCGCTCGGAACAAAAATCATTCCTGTAGGGAATACCTGCGCCATTGTAAGGGAATCATGGAATGCTCCGCTTGGAATAATCGAATAATCATATCCAAGCTCTTTTACCGACTCCTCTACTGCATCCTTCACCCAGTCCGTCATCAATTCCGGCGCATGATCCGAGATCTTCTTGAATGTATATGCAAGGCCGCTCTCCTCACATAACCCTTTCAGATACGAAAGCGCCTGCCTTTCAATCACGTCCATCACCGACTGCTTCTGATCACGGATTTCCAAGTGGAACTGGCATGTTCCCGGAATTACGTTCACTGAATTCGGAGTCACTTTAATCGTACCCACTGTTGCAACCGTAAACTCACTGCCGTTTTCTTTCACTATCTCCGGTATCTTTGCAATAAACGACGATGCCGCAACAAGTGCGTCTTTCCTGTCGCTCATCGCAGTACTTCCCGCATGGTTGGCTTCACCGATTATCTCAATCTCAAATCTCGATACTCCTGCAATGGCGGAAACAACGCCTACTGATTTTCCGCTTCTGTCGAGACGCGCGCCCTGCTCCACATGAAGCTCTATAAAACAATGCACGGAATCTTTATCTGCACTTTGTGATAAAAATAACAAAGGTGTTTTATCCACCTTAGATAAAACACCTTAAAATCTGTTCCTATTTATGCTTTTCTTTTACTTTTTCCAGTATCTGATATACAATAAGCCCTATTCTCACAGCTAGCATCTCGCCCGCATCGCCGTAGTCCATTCCCGTAATATCTGCTATTTTCTCCATCCTGTATGCTACCGTCTTATAATGTACATGCAGATTCTGAGCTGTTCTCACAAGATTCTGATTATTATCAAGATATGTCCGAAGCGTCATCGGAAGCTCGTTTCTCTGTCCTTTCCTATATGTAAAAAGCTTCTGAAGTGATTCCGGTATGTATTCACACAGCTCCTCCTCCGTCTTCAGCTGGGCAAGCAGCTTTAAAATACCCATATCTGAAAAATACATTAATTTTGAAGCCTCTTCACCAAATACATCCCCTGCAATGTCCAAAAACTCCAGCGCATCGTTTAGATCGGAAGAGCGTCGT
>CANAZK010000058.1 GCA_947366105.1 uncultured Lachnospiraceae bacterium
TAAGGGTAACTGTCCTTATAATCATATTCTATCGTCCCCTGATACTTTTCTACCGCCAACATGACGCTTCTCATTCCCCAGCCATGCAGATTTTTGTCTTTTTTAGAAGTCCAAAGTTTTCAATTCCGTATATCCGGCGGTAAAATGCTGCATTTCCCTCGGCTCGTCCTCCGGCTGTTTCACACAGGCTTCCACTGCATTGTCTAATAGATTCGTCAAAATGGTACATATGTCTACCGAATCAATCTTACAATCTTTCAGATATTCCCCATGAATCCTCATGTTGATATGATTTTCTCTGCCTTGCTCTTTTTCTGACTTAAAATATAATCTACTGCTTCAATTCCTGTGTAGTGTTCCATGAGACATTCGCTCCTCTTTCCGCTGACCTTTTCCAAATATTCTATCGCCTCTCCGATCTTTTCCTCTTTAAGAAAATTTTGCTGTGATATAATTCTTTTCCAATATACAATTCTGCTGAATCATATAGGCTCTTTCTCTCTGCTCCTTCCGATGTATAATAAATTTTATTATATTAGCTCCCATTAACATTTTCAAGATTATTAAAAATTAGGAATAGATTGGAATGGTGATAGGCAGATTTATGAAAAACCAAAAAATATCAGACTTTCCGTCCGAGATACCTTCGAACTTTACTTTTGTAGACATTGTACTCTATCCCAAATGTTTTTGACAAAAATGTTTCTTCTTGTAATATTTGCAGATGAAGCATTGTCATAGCAAAAACAGAAAGTACCAGCAAAATCCAATTAAAGGCTATAAGCAACAGACCTACATAAACACAATCAAAGGCTAAAAAGGCTGGATTTCTGCTAATGCTATAAATCCCGTCGGTAATGATTACAGTTTTATCGTTTTCTGCTATGCCAGCCCGCCAACTGTCTTTCATTGTTACGACTGATACCGTAAAAAGAATATCTCCGATAAAACCAAGGACCACACCGACAACAACGAGCGTCCGCGGCAAATATGAGGGAGCAAACAGCAGGCTAAGGACTTCTGCTGCAACCACGGAATAAGTGGCTATTTTCATAACCAGCTCAATGTAAAATACCTTTGTTTTCTGCCTGCCTTTTGCTATTTGGTCTGTCTGTATGCCTTTTCTTTTTTGCAATACCATCTTGCTAATGTAGACTCCATAAAACACAGCAAGTATCAGTAACCCTATAATTTTCATTATGCTTCCTTTCTCGTAGGAACAATGTTTTTAGTAAAATCAGTATATCACACAGAACTTTATCGAGTTTTAGTCTTTATCCCTTCCAATCAGCTCTGCGATAAAGATACACTACGCTTGATTTGCACCAGCAAAAGCACTATGCTGACGCCCAGCAGGATATGCCCGATCCCGGCGACACCGGATATCGCCGCATCCATTCCAACGGAAAGCGTAGGCGCCAGCACCTGGGTCACTCCCCGAACGACAAACATCACAGCAGTCAGGTTCAGACCGATATGATAGGCAGCCAGCGCCCGCCCGGTTTTCGAGCCGGTGAAAGAAAAGTTCTTTTCCAACAAAAGCAGCAGCAGAAAAAACACCATGCCCAGCAGAAAATAATGAGTATGGACAACAGAGAGTGTGGTTTTTCCAGTAAAATTGTTGAATTTAGTAAATTCCCGGTAAAATACACCGCCAGCCATTGCAAAAATGGCGTACAGCAATGCCGTATTTATGTAGCGCTTCATAGTTTTTCCTCCTTTACTTGCATTCTTGCTTCATAGCGGAATACCCGATAAGCACCGTCCACACGTAGGCACAGGTCTTCGGAATCATCAACATCCCAATCATGGGAATGATGTCCGCCCACAGCACTACCGGGATGTAAAAGCCGAAGCTCAGTACGATGGTCAGCCACATCCAGCGGAACGCCTTATCTCCGTAATCCTTTGCACTGCGATGGAACAGCACAATCGCCAAAAGCCCCAGCAGGGCGAAAGGGATGTTGCGGTAGATGCCCCAAGAGAGAGGGGCTTCAGAACTGAGCCATTGGTTTTGGGGCATCATGCACAGCACAATCCTCATACCGGCCAAACCATACACCGCAGCGGTAAGGCTTCCCTGACCATTGATTTTATACCGCTGCCGCCAAACATAATAGAGCAGCACATAGAAAATCGTCATCGTGACCGAAGTGATCCACTTTCCAAGACCCAGCGGAACAGTGTAATTCTCCAAACCGGTGGTACACAGGGCAAGAGCACGAGGAACCAAGTGGAACGAGTCTCCCGCCCCCAGCACTACGGCCATCCATCCAAACAGACGAAATTGGCATTCTCCTTTGCTGCCCCGAATCATCAAAATCCCGATGGTAATAACGGAAATCAGATAGACAGCATCAAACAAGGTCTCTACGATTGCTTGCATAGTTTACTCTCCTTTTTACTTTCATAATTTGCCTCCTTTAATGAACATCGTTCAATTTATGGGATAAAAAAATACCATAATTCAATGGAACTTTAATAAAGGGTTCTGCGAACAATCTCCAGTACAGCGGTGGGATCATAGTCCTGACGCAGTAAAGCAGACAATAGCAGAGAAAATAAGACATTTGCAAATCTTTCGGCTGTAAACTGCTCCGTAAACGCATCGGCCCTGATTCTAGTGTCCTGCTTTAAGACGGAACACAGCCCATCCAAGATATGCTGCCAGGTCTGCTGCATTCTCCGTTTCCCATCGGATTTATCCTCCTGCATAAACACCAAAGAGTGCAGCGTAAAAAATCCGGGATACTGTCTGCAGCCGTATTCCATCCGCCCGTACATCCATGCAATACAAGCTTCAGTGTCCTGAAACACAACATTATCTTCCGAACGCTGGAAGACCTCACACCAAACACTTTCCACCGTGGCACACACCAGCGCAGTTTTAGAATCAAAATAATTATAAATGGACCCCACAGATACTCCGCAGGCCGCAGCAACAGAACGGATATTGATCGCAGACCATCCTTGCTGCCGGATCAGTTTCCGACTGGTTTTCAAAATTTCCTCTTTTGATGTTATAACAGTATTCATTCAATCACCTCAATATGAACTATGTTCATTATGGCAAACTGCATTATTTTTGTCAAGTACTTCTAAAAAATAATTTTACTAAGGTAACAGTTCAGTCCTTCTTATAAACGAAAAAACGTCCCTTTGGATCATGCCAGCCATACTGATTGTATGTGAGTTTCGCCTGTACAAGTGCAATTTCAAATACCTTCACGTTTTCACACACTGAGCAAAAACAGCTGCACAGCAGCGGTGAGCACTGAAAGTGCGGTTTTGCGAATGGCGCGTGTGAACTGTTACAGTGCCATACTTTTAAATCCTTTTATTCACGTGAATAGCAAGAAACCTTCATCGTGGAACTGGTTTCATTATCTTTTACTTCCGCTTTACTTTTCTGTGAATAATTCAGCGGAAATAATAAAGGCTGTAAATCCAATCTGACCGGAATAAGTTTCTGTTTCCACTGTTCGATTTCTTCAGGTGAATCATAAAATTTTGTATATGAATTGCCAAAGCCATCCATATAATTAGAATTCACATCTTTCACCTCCAGCGAAACCACTTCATAGTCCGATAAAGTTTTATTGATCGGCACATCGTACCCCTCAAGCAAACTACATGTCTGTTCAAAAAACGGATAAACGACTATTTGAAATGTTCTCCCCATCTCTGAATTAATATCAATGAAGCCTAACGGCAATGTTTCAATAAGCTTTTCTACCGTCAAATTCTTTACATCTTCACTGAATGCTTCTATTATATCTTTCTTATCATTTTCACTTATTTTTAACACTGTATCACTGATACCGTCAGACCATATAAATTTTGCATCCAAAACTCTGTCCCCCGATATTTCCGGATAAGCAATGCTTTTATATTCTTCTGTTTCAAATACTGAGGCAAATGCCTGCAAATCTTTTTCATCTATAGAATATTTACGGTATTGTTTATTTCCGTTTTCAAAATTATAGCAAATAACGGCATGCGTATATACCCCCTCTTTATTCCTTGATGACCCAAGGCTTTGCTTTTGAATAACAGATGGCATCCATGCCAATACAGCCGTTTTTCCCTCTTCACTTAACACATATTCTTTAAGCTGTCTTTCTGTCACATACCTATCATTATCTTGGAAAATTGAAGCGTATTCGTTATTACTCATATTTAATCCGTCTATGCTGATACCAATTCTTATATCCTCCTTATCGGCCGGAAAAAATTGATCAAACACTGTCGAACCTACAGCAAAAGCTCCGCTAATAAAAATAACAGCTCCACATTGAATAATCACTTGCCATCTATGGCTCAAAAGCTTTTTCTTATTTTGATTGACTGCAAGCTGCAGCAAATACTGAACAACCAAGACTGCCGTTATTCCAATAAAAATAGTTATTACTCCTAGCAGCATTCTGTTATCGTCTGCAAGACCGGATATGTCCGCAAAAAAGCTTCCTGCCCATAATCCGGCAAGAATTGAAAGAAAGACCTCCACAGTTCTTTCAGCCACGGATAATGTGAATACTTTCCCCAGCCGCTCTGTTTTACGTTTCTTTTGTGCAATTGCAGATAAAAATAATAATATAATGCTCCAGCTAACAGCCGCCGCAATATACAAGCCACAAGGAATATAATTGAATATTTCATATTTATTATACATGCCGCTGCCCGCCAGCTTTTCAGATAATGAAATCGGATCTAAAACAACCGACAGTTCCTCAAGCAATGGAATTCTATAGTATGTATAAAAAAAGTTTTCAGCAAATATAAGTAATACGTTAGCAATTAAGATATGTCCATAAAACGTAATTGTAATATAACCAAGCGCTGCCGAAATAACATTTCCTGAAACAACGATAACTAAAATCCCTATATGATAAAAAATCAAAAATATTGCGCCGAAAATCAAAATACTTTTCCCAGTATAACTTGCTGAATATGGACTAAAAATCGAATCTGTCATTCCCTGATACAAACCGCAGATTGTAAACATAATAGTCAAAGGAACGATAACATGTATGCTCCCATGCATATATCTGCTCCAAAATATAATACTTTTATTAGTTGGAAGGCTATAATAAAAATCCAGTTTTTTGGGCTGTAAAAGATAAAAGAATTCCAAAAACGAAATCAAAAGCCCAAGCCCCGCACAAATCCATAATATCTCATCACTTCCGATTCCATAAAAATTTATATCTGTATCTATATTTAATCTTGTAATAGCAAGGAAACCATAACAACAGAAAAATCCCCATGACAGGAAAGCTGTAATATGACCTCTGCCTGCTTCTTTAAACCACTCAATAAAGCACTTTTTTAATGTCATATCCCGCTTCCTCCATTTCTGCTATAAAAGTCTCCTCCAAACTCATTGTAACTTCATTTATAAAGATGGGTTGTTTCTCCCAAAGTATTTTTTTTATATCTTCATAGTTACCCTTAACAATCAATGTTACAAAACGATGATCTATTTGGCATTTCACAATATTCAAGCGGCTCTTTAAATCTTCCGGCTTAATTTCCGGCGAAAATACACATTGGAATTTATATATATCCTTTGCCGTTTCTTTAAAATCCCTTGCCGTAACTATTCCGCCTTTATGTAAAATTGCTATATTTTCACATATATCTTCTAAATCAGTTAATTTGTGAGACGCCACTATGATTGTAAATTTTCTTTCTTCCATTTCTTTTTTGAATAAGTTTTTCATAATTTTTGTAATAATAGGATCTAGACCGTCAAATACTTCATCACAGAGAAGATAATTTGTCCCTGAACAAAGAGCCAAAATAAGAAAAGCCTGTCTCTTCATGCCTTTTGAAAATGTTCTTATAGGTCTATGAATATCCAAGTTCAGTTTTTCTGCCCAATAGCCCACTGAGTCAGAGTTCATATCCGGATAGCTTTTTTGATAAAATTCAAGCATGACCTGCATGGATGCATTTGGAAAATAATACGGATCATCCGGCAAATAAAATACTTTTTCTTTCGTGGACAGCATAGCCGCCTCTTTATTTCCAAACTGTACTTCTCCCTCATCAGCTTCAATAATTCCCGCCAGTATCCGCAATAAAGTTGTCTTTCCTGCGCCATTGGTTCCAAGCAGCCCAAACATTACCCCTTTTTGAATTTCAAAAGATATATGATTAATCGCACAGATATCATCAAAATATTTTACTAAGTTATTTATATTTATCATAATTTACTCCTAAATTCTTCACCCCAATTCCACATTGCATCAAGAATCGGTTGCAAACTGTGTCCAAATTCAGTAAGAGAATATTCAACTCGCGGCGGTACTCCCGCATATACCAAGTGTTGTTTCCACAGGGCAAACAGACAATTCCTTTACAGCAGTCTGTACTTTCATAATCCTATACCTCCGAACAATAGTTTCTATTTGAAACTTATGGCTCTATTATACGGCACACCTATTTGAGCGTCAAGAATAGTTACCTCTTGGTGCCTATGCTACAATAAAGTTCGTACTTTACGGGTAAATCCTTCCTGCTTATAATATAGCTAAGAGGTACAGAGAACGGCCGCTCCGCTACTTTACGTTTAAGCATAGTGCAAGGAGGATTTTATCATGAATAAGAATACATTTAAGGCAGTTAAACTTAACAAAGGAGAAATGAGCATCTACGATTTTGGCAGTATCAAGCTCCACGCATACAAAACAAACGATTTTATTGACGATGAAGTATTTGTTGTTGAGAAAAACGGTAAAGCGGTTATCATTGAATCGCCTTGTTTCTTTGATAACAATGAAGAGCTTGAACAATATCTCAAAGATATTGAAGTCGAAGGCATGCTTGTTGCATATCATGGCGCAGGCGCAGCGTTCTTGCCAAAAGTTCCGAAGTATGCAACGCTAAATGCTATAGATTATTCTAAAAATGGCGGCGGTAAAGCTTTGGTGAATAAGTTTGCCAGTGCATTTGGAGATATTTTTGACAGCTCTATTCATAAAATTACCAATATAATTGGCGAAGGCAGCGTTGTAATCGGCGGCATTGAATTTGTTATCAGGCAGACATCGGAAGCTTTTGATGTGGAAATCCCTGAGATTAACACCGTATATACCCATATGCTCGGTCATGACTGTCACTCTATTGTTGCAGGCTCAGATCATGCCGATGCTATGATTGCTCAAATGAAAATGTATATTGAAAGAGGTTACGACTTGATTTTAACCTCTCATTACACCCCGGAAGATTTGAAAGATGCCGAGGCAAAGATTGCATATATTAAGAATCTGAAAACAATTGCTGCACAGTGTTCCAATGCGGAAGCGTTTAAAACAGAGGTACAAAAACAGTATCCTGCATACAGTGGAGAAAACTATCTGGATATGACGGCTGGTTTTTTCTTTTCCTAATTAAAACATGCAGTTCGCGGGAAGGATTAAGAAATGACACATACACAAAAAAGAATTTATTTGATTAAAAGTCTAATGGAAGAACAGCCTCATTATGCAGATTTGAATATACCGGTAAGTGAACAGGAACAAAAAAACTGCTGTGTACACTTTTCAATCTCAGTATGCCGATGGGGGTAAGCGACGCTTTTTTAGAAATACAAAACTCTTATCTTCAGGAAGAAACTGCAAGAAAAGGGATTGTCGAACTTACCGACTTACTCCCTGTACAAAAAGATATTTATCTTTGGAAAGGTGATATTACAACGCTTCGGTGTGATGCAATTGTGAATGCCGCCAATTCAAAATTGCTCGGCTGTTTCTGTCCTTGCCACGGCTGCATTGATAATCAAATCCACTCTTTCAGCGGTATACAGCTCCGTCTTGCCTGCAGCCGGCTTATGAACGAACAGGGAACCGGCGAGCCGACCGGCAGAGCGAAAATCAAGCCTGCCTATAAACTCCCATGCCGCTTTGTGCTCCATACAGTTGGACCGATTATTCAAAGTCAAGTAACAAAAAACGATGTAAAACTGCTCGCATCCTGTTACAACTCGTGTTTACAAACTGCCGAAGAAAACAGTATTAAAAATATTGCTTTTTGTTGTATTTCAACGGGTGAATATCGTTTTCCGAATGAAAGAGCTGCTGAAATTGCGGTGCAGGCAGTCAAGAGCTTTAAAAAACAGTCAAAAAGCAGTATGGAGGGTCTGTCTGCCGCAGGGGAATGGCATCAGTTGAAACCTTTATTTCCGCCCCTCCAAGGAAAACGTGTTCTAGATTTAGGATGCGGATATGGATGGCATTGTAAGTTTTCTGCAGAACAAGGAGCAATACAGATTTTGGGTATTGACTTAAGCAAGAAAATGATTGAGGAAGCGAAAATCCGCAATGGAGAGAGCAAAATTGAATATCGAATCTGCGGAATAGACGAGTATGAATATCCTGAAAATATGTGGGATTGCGTAATCTCAAATCTGGCTCTTCATTACATTAAGAATATAGAGCAGATATTTCAAAAAGTATACAGAACACTAAAATCAGACGGCATATTTCTTTTTAATATAGAACATCCGACTTTTACCGCCGGCGTAGGACAGGATTGGATTTATACCGAAAATGGCAATCCCCGTCACTGGCCCATTGATAATTACTTTTTACCAGGAGAACGAAAAACAAATTTTTTAGGATGTGATGTGACGAAGCAGCACCATACGCTGACACAAATATTGATGGGATTATTAAATAATGGTTTTGAACTTGAAGCGGTGGAAGAAGCGGAACCACCTAAAGAAATGATGCATATCCCCGGAATGGAAAACGAGCTGCGCCGCCCTATGATGCTGTTAGTTAAGGCAAAAGTAAAAAAGTAATTTCACATCCTCAGATTTTCTTCCCCTTACCCTCATCCTTATGAGCGATCAGGACAAGGGGAAGTATACTTTCCTATCTTAATCACATTGCATTCTTTGAGAGATTCAGGGTTCTTTTTACAAACCAAGAACCTCTTTCTTCTTTGCATCAAACTCCTCTTTAGTAATAACACCTGAGTCGAGAAGCTCCTTATACATTTTCAATCTATCCGTGCCGCCCACAAAATCACTCTGCTCAAGCGCGGTTGCATACGGATTAAACGTTGCATATTGATTTATCGGTATAGTTACTTCAGCCTTGTGCATTGTTTCTCTAAGCCATAAACCTGCAAACAACATTGCTGCAACCTTGACTACTAATAACATGGATATAAAATACTTGTACCGGAACCACATAATAATATACCCCCGCAAAATATGTCGCGGCAGGTAAGAAACATAAAACCTTGGTGATTCCACCATTCTTTTGCATACTTGGAATTACATTTAAGAAAAATACTACAAAAAACAGTGCATATCCTATGAAGCATGTTAAAACAGTGATTTCATTGTCCGAAAAAAATCTTATTAAATAGTAACCATACATCAATGCGCCTGCACCAGTAAGAACAAGAAATCCTATATTTTTCTTCCTAATGAACATCAATACGGCTAATCCTAAATTGACAATCCACCAAACTATATTCAGCCATGTTATTTTATAGGAATCGTATCGAACCGCCACATTCACATTTTGCCACACGACATAAATTCCATAAATCGCAAAGCAAATACCACTTATCAAAGCATACATTTTTCCATTATCTTTACTAGGCATTATTATCCCTCCTCACATCAGTTTAAGAAGCTGTTCCATTTTTGTATTAAATTCTGCCTCTGTAAGCACTACCTGATCAAACAGCTCCTTATATTTCTTTAACTCTTCAACAACTCTTAGCCTCAGACTATAGACAAAAACAGGGCTGCCGCACTACATAAAATTAGTGTGACAGCCCCATAATATACGTTATATATTATTTAAGGTTCATTTATTTAGAAGTAAATTATGCCAAATTATGGTCTTAATCCCATACCGCCTTCTAATGTGATAGTCTCACCGCTTAAATATTTGAAGTCTGGCGAAGCAAGTCCTACACAGGCACGTCCGATTTCTTTCTCAACATCTCCGTAGTGTCCCATTGGAGGCATCTTTACATTTGCTTTAAATGCTTCCGGATACGCATTTTGGAAATTCTCAAGCTGTGCTGTCCATGCAAGCGGACATACAATATTTACATTGATACCGTCTTTGCCCCATTCTGTAGCCGCAACTCTTGTAAGACCACGGATACCTTCTTTTGCAGCCGCATATGAACACTGTCCGAAGTTACCAAAAAGCCCTGCGCCTGACGCGAAGTTGATAACTGTTCCTTTTGTTTCTTTCAAGTACGGATAGCATGCTTTCATATAATAGTATGTTGCATAAAGTCCTGAATAAACTGCAAGGTCAAACTGCTCTGTCGTGTGGTCTGCAATTGTAACTCCTGATGCTGAAGCCTGCGCATTATTGATGAGCACATCAATTCTTCCGAATGTGTCCACCGCCTGCTTAATTACATTCTCAACGACTGCCTCATTATCAGCCCCAGCGCTTACGTCTGCCTGCACCGAAAGCACCTTGATTCCGTAGAGTCTCTCCAGCTCTTCCTTTGCATCCTCAAGCTTCTTTACATTTCTTCCTGTTATTACAAGATTTGCTCCTTCTTTTGCATAAGCAGTTGCAATACCATATCCGATAGAACCGCAGCTTCCATCGCTTAATGTTGCTCTTCCTGCTCCTGTTATAATTGCTGTTTTACCTGTTAAAAATCCCATAATTAAAATGCTCCTTCCTGATTTGACGCATCGTTGTTTGGTGCGACAGTTTTTAACATATATCTATAGTTTAGCAAACACATAATCAGAAAGCAAATAAATTCTTTATAAATTTTCACACTTTTTCTCACACGCATTTTACATGTTTTCAAACCCCTTTTCATGTGATATGATTCAATGAGAATGTGATATGATACTATGAGAAGGAGTGAATGAAAATGACTGAAAAGAAAATGTCAAACCCTATTATTGAAGGTATTATTTGGAAACAACTGCTTATTTTTTTCTTCCCGATTGTAGTGGGAACTCTGTTCCAACAATTATACAACACCGTAGACGCCATTATCGTAGGACGTTTTGTGGGCAAACAGGCTCTTGCAAGCGTCGGCGGTTCCGCCGCCGTTCTTTCTAACATGGTTATAGGTTTTTTCACAGGACTTTCTGCCGGGGCAAGTGTAATAATCTCACAATTTTACGGTGCGAAAGATTCAGAAAACGTACATAAAAGTTTACACACCGCCTATGCCTCCTCGCTGATTTTCGGCGTACTTATCTCTGTTATCGGCTTTATCCTTACACCATGGCTTTTGACAATCATGAAGACTCCCGGGGATATTTACCAAGATTCCGTTTTGTATTTAAAAATCTATTTTGTCGGCATCATATTTACATTGATTTATAACATGGGTTCCAGCATCCTGCGTGCCATCGGCGACTCAAGACGTCCGCTTTACTTTCTGATTGTATGCTGCTTCTTAAATATCGTGCTGGATATTGTATTCGTTGTATTCCTGCATATGGGAATCGCAGGAGCCGCAATTGCAACTGTAATCTCTCAGGCAGTAAGCGCTTTCCTTGTAACCTACTCGCTGACTGCGGCATATGGAATCATGAAGCTTAAGGAAATAAAAATTCATTTCCAACTTTTTAAATCCGAACTGAAAATAGGGCTTCCAAGCGGACTCCAGTCATGTATGTATGCGATAACAAATATCATCATTCAGGCATCCATTAACAGCTTCGGAACCGATACTGCCGCAGCATGGGCTGCTTATGGGAAATTAGACGCTATCTTTTGGACCGTCTCCGGCGCTTTCGGAATCGCAGTTACAACCTTTGCCGGTCAGAATTACGGCGCAAAGCGTTATGACCGGGTAATCAAAAGCACCCGTGTTTGTCTCGGAATGTCCCTCGGCGTATGTTCATGCCTGCTGGCTTTCCTTGTAGCGGCATGCCGTCCCCTGTATCATATTTTCACAACAGATGAAAATGTAATTAATTTAGGCGTCTATATGCTGAGGCTCATTGCTCCAAGCTGTATTCTCTCTGTATTTGTAGAAATTCTCTCAAGTACGCTGCGTTCCATCGGAGACGTAATCGTCCCAACATTTATTATACTTGGAGGTGTGTGCTTTGTCCGCATACCGTGGGTTCTGTTCGTCGTGCCGATTACAAACAAAATATTTATGCTGCTCCTTAGTTACCCTCTTGCATGGGGCATGACGCTGATACTTTTAGTTCCATATTATTTTTACAGACGTAAAAAACTGACTATGTAACCCCCGAGCGAATAAGGCATTAAGGGTAATTGGAAGATGGTGAACCCGTTTTAGGTGGGTTACACCGTTTTCTTTTTCGTCCAATGCTCGGATTGCGTTCATATCGTTTTCGCCAATTTCACACAGAACAGGATTCGTAAAGAAATCCTTTCTTCCTCCAGCGAACGGATCCCAAGATTCGTGCTGTACACCGCATTTTTCATATATTCGCGGGCTGTTTTCTGCTGCTGGAAAATATGCGTTTCCACCTGATTGACAGCAGGCTTTATCTCTACGAAGCTGCACAAATCTACTAATCTGTCAGGATAGAAATTGGAAACGCCGATTGCCCGAAGCCAACCTTCTTTATAGGCTTCCTCCATTGCACGGTAAGTGCCGTAGTAATCGTTAAAGGGCTGGTGAATCAAAACAAGGTCTGCCCATGGCCCCCATTCTACTCCTTAATAAAGCGGCTGTCCGTCTCCGGTATCCCATCCTCGTCAGACACATACCGCTCCACCCTCATATGTAGATTATACTTCACCCGAAGCTCCGCAATCTTCTCCATCATCGGAGAAGTATGGTGTCGGTCAATCGCCTTTTGGTCTTTCCAGCAGTCAATCAGCAGTACCGTCTCCGGGTCTGCTATGGGAATGAAATACTCATACCGCAGATTCCCCTCTTCCTTACGGATTTCTGCCACAGTCCCGCTGCTCTCCATTTCCTCCGCAAACTTCCGCGCATTCCCGCCTGTCCCGCTATAATAAATATTTACAACTATGCTCATGCCCTTCTTCCTCCTGCTTTCCTTGTTTCGTTTCCAATCATACCACAATTCCCCGGCCAGTAGAAGACCCTTTGCCGCTCTTCTAAGCAGAGCTTTCATTCCTAAAGGACTCCGCACCTTCCACACAATCTCCATGGCATCCTCCCCATTGCTCTCGTCTAACTGGTCCTTCCCCTCCAGGCTGTCGTATTCGTCATTGATGGCGATAAAATGCCCCAAAGCCTGGAACAACCGCTCAATGTACCTATCGTCTCACAAAATCTGTTTCCGCCCTATTCAATTAAAATTTCTTCCCCATCCTCCACAATCAGGCGGTTTTCCGTATCAAACTGTTCTGCCAGTTCCCAATCAAACTGCCTTCCAGTAGTTGTTGTGGTCATGTGATACGGAATGTTATGTTTTGCACCTACGAGTTCAGCGCTCTCTGCTGCTTCCTCCAACCCCATGTTATATACGCCGTCACAGCAGAAAAACGCATAATCAATTTCCATTTCATTCATATGCGCCATCTGCTCTGTTTTGGAAGTATCCCCTGTCACATAAATCGACTTGCCATTAGAAAACGTCAGCACATAACCTACACAGTCACTCACATCATGAAGCGAATTATACCCGGCCTCTACTGCTTCCACTGTAACAAAGCCAAGGTCAAAGATCTGATGTTCTCCATTTCGTATTGCCTCTCTGTATGTAATAATTTTACAGTTTCATTCTTGTTTTCTACCTTATCAATCTGACTGTGATCAAAATGGGAATGTGTTACCAATATCAAATCCGCCGAAAGATCATAGGAGTCTCCTGCATATGGATCAATATAAATTACTTTCCCCTCGTCTGTAACAACACGAATGCTCGCCTGCCCCTGATAAAGTAGCACTGCCGGTTCTAGTTCCAATGGATCGGTTTTAGTTTCTGGTATTTCTACAAGTATATTTTCCTCCATATCCTCCTCCCTCTCCTGCACTGCTAAATCTGATTCCTGCACGGAATAAATGCTGTTTTCCTCCTGTGCCAGCATTTTCGTATCCGAACAGCCGATTAGAAAGATCAAAGACAACATCCCTGCACTTATAAATATCATCCATGATTTTCTCATCCGACACTCTCCCTCCACCCACCACACGAAAATTTCATCAGCCGTCCAGACGACTGTATCATGGCAAGTTCCCACATTAGTTCTTTTACATTCAGACCATCCGGACAATGGGATGAACATGCACCGCATTCAATACAATCCACAGGCTTTCCTGATGACTTCATATTATTTAATTTTTCTAATGTCTGCGGATTTCCGGACAAATATTCCCCATAGATTTTTAATGCCTCCGAAATATTGATATGTGCCGGACAGCTTTTACTGCACTTTCCACATGCTGCACATAACCTCATCATAATTGCTGCTTTGTCTGCGTTCTTTTCCATTTTAGTTCCACCATTTCTTTTTGTTCACTATTTTCATATCTATTTCAGTCTATCACTTGAAACTTTGTCCACTTCCGGCTACGGTATCGAACCATAATCAATGCTGCTTTTACCAGCCAATCCCCAACCATTGCCAGACAGATTCCGATCACGCCGAGGTTCATCCACACACCAAAAACAATCGAAAAAATCACTCTGCACACCACGGTTGCAAAAATAGCGGCACACATGGTAAACTTAATATCCCCCGCAGCCCGAAGTCCATTGGAAAGTGAAAATGCCACCGGGCATAAAAGCACATTAAATATACTGTGAATGATCACCAACAGGATTACCAGATTTTTGGTATCTTCCGACAGACTGTAAAGCAGCAGTACAAGAGGCGTCATAATCACAACTAGAACATTCCATACTGCTGAACCAATATAAGTAATACGAAGCAGTTTTTTGTTGTAACAATCAGCCGCTTCTATATCCCCTGCCCCCCATACACTGTCCAATCACTGTCACAAAGGCATACCCAAAGGCAAAAGGGCTGCCATAGACCAAAAACTCTGTGCTACCCCGTTTGCCGCAATCTGCATGGTTCCAAACAAGGCGACAATACTGGAGAGGGCAACCTTAGAAAGCTGAAACAGAACTTCACTGCTGAGAAAACCAACCAAAAATGGTGCACAGATT